>JSZA02000042.1 GCA_000785145.2 Candidatus Thiomargarita nelsonii | reverse complement strand
GTCGAAAGTAAACTACATGATCATCTGAATAATTGTATTCAAGATTTTGCGATGTGTTATCAAAATATTTTGCAATATGAGATTCACATTAACCCGAAAAATGCCGTTTCATCATTTGAATCCGCTTTAACTGCCATTAAACAAAGCCCTTATCGCCTTTATTTGTTAATTGACGAATACGACAATTTTGCAAATGAAGTCTTGATGGGGCGTGGCGAAATCAGCCCCAGCCGCTACAAGACTCTGCTATCAAGTGAAGGAACGCTGAAAACCTTTTTTAGAACCGTTAAATCAGCCAGTAGTGGGCGAGGTTTAGAGCGAGTTTTTATCACTGGCGTTTCTCCCGTGCTCATGACTGATATCACCAGTGCTTATAATGTGGCAGAAGACATTTATTTGGAGCCTGAATTTAATGATTTATGTGGCTTTCTCAAATCAGAAATCAGAGCCGTTGTGACTCAAATAGTTGAAGAATGTAAACTTTCTCCTCAAAAAGGGGAAGATGCCTTAGCCCTGATGCAAGCGTTTTATGATGGCTACAGTTTTAGCGAGCAAGAGAATGAATTGATTTATAACCCGACGTTGGTTCTTTATTTTATAAAACGTTTTCAACGTCAGTGTCAATTTCCGCGTCAAATGCTGGATAACAATTTAGCAATAGATCGGAGAAAACTTTCTTATCTCTCTGGTTTGCCCAATGGAGAATCCATTATTTCTCAGGCTCTAAATGAGACGCCGCCCTTGAATCTCAAACGCTTAGCAAAGAGCGAAGGTGTGGATGAGATGTTAAATGCCGCTAAAGGCAAGACTTTTATCATTTCTTTGCTTTATTATTTGGGCATTTTGAGTTTTAATGGAAAAACCGAGTTTGGTAAACTGCGTTTCAAAATTCCAAATTTAGTGGCACGACAACTCTATGTTGAACAACTTTTTGAGTTGTTTTTACCCCAAGAATCGGAGCGCTCTCAAGCTCAGCTTCTCGCGGAAGATTTTTATCAAACCGGCGATTTACAACCCTTGTGTGATTTTATGGAGCAGCGTTATTTTAGGGTATTTGATAATCGTGATTATACTTCTGCAAATGAGTTAGTGATTAAGACAGCTTTTTTAACGGTGCTATTTGATGATGTGTTTTATGTGATGGACTCGGAATTTCCGCTAGAACGGAGATATGCGGATTTGACGATGATTATGCGTCCAGATCAGCGCAAATATCCGCTTTATGATTTTATTTTGGAATTTAAGTATTTAAAATTATCTGAAGTGGGCTTGAATGGTGCGGAAGTTCGCGAGAAAAGTATTGAAGAACTCATGGCTTTAAGTGCCGTAGAAGATAAATTGGCGGAATCTGAAAAACAATTACTTGATTATCAAACTCGTTTGGAGTCTAAATATGGCGACTCTTTGCTACGCTTGCAACTGATTAGCGTGGTGGCGGTGGGTTTTGAGCGTGTCGTGTGGCAAAAGGTTTACTTAAACCATGACTTGAACATCGAGTGATACGCATCCCTTGTCACGATCCAGACCATGACAGGGCAACCACAAGGGATTGCCCCTACGATAAATCACGGTTTGTAGGGGCAATCCTTTATGGTTGCCCTGTTTTTATCGTTCCCACGCTCTGCGTGGGAAACGCAGTAACGGAACGAAGTGGAGATCATGCCTGCTGCGACGCTCTGCGTCGCCTGTGAGAACAAGAAAAATGGAAAAACGCCCTAACTTTTACATCATCCTAGAACTCGATCCATCTATAACGGACTGGTCAACCATTGAAGCGACCATTAAGAGTAAACACCGCTTTTGGGCTATGCAAAAAAACCAAGGCTCCCCGGCTGCCCGTAGAAAGGCAGAGCGGTACATGAAATTCCTACCAGAAATGAACGCCTTGCTCAAGGAACAGGAAAGCCGTAAAACAGAGGCAAAGGCCGCCGTTCAGGAGCTGAAAAAAGAAAAGCAAGTCCAGCTTGAAAAACTTGACCAACTGATTGATATGCTCCATACAGCCACCGTTTCGTCAAAGGATGTGAAACTGCTGATCAATAAGAGCGGGAAAGTTTTTTCAGAAAAGGAGATTGAGGTTCGCCTGAAGCAGCGAGGGATCAGCTTGGATACTGTCAAACACCAAAAAACAGCGCGTCCTAAATTGGAGACAGCCGTTGCCAAAGGTATTCGTGGCGAATTGGATACCTTGAAATTGAGCAACCTCTATAATTTTCTGAATCTTGAACATTCTCCCAAGCTCAGTGCCCGCTCCTCTCCCAAGAGCCTCTATGAGCGTGCAGATGCCATCTATAAAGAATTGAGCCGGGTTGGGAAAACAGATGCCGACACAACGTCAAAAATGAGTTTGGCTGGGCGTGCTAAATCCGTCTTCACTAACGACACAGAAAAAGAGCGTCACGATAATACGCTGGCAACGGAAGTCCTTGTTGAACTTGACAATCCATTGGAAATAGCCGGACGTGACAAAATCATCGACAAGGTAGGGCTTGAATCCCTGCTTAAAGCGGCAAAAAAACTCGGTGTTACTGAAACGCTTGCGATGGAATATATTGAAGATTATGCAGCAAAAAGAAAGTGGCACGTACAGAAAGAGACAGAAACCGTCACTATCAAACTGCTGACGTGTGGCTATTGCAATACCTTAGCGGCATCAGAAGGGGATAAACGCTGTAGTAACTGTGGCGAAGAACTGGTGCAACCCTGTCCAAAATGCGGAGCGCCAACACCGACCGAAAATGCCGCTTGTACTCGTTGCGGTTGCCATACTGGAGATGCCCCGCTTGTCAAAGCCCTGCTGAAAGATGGAAAAGACTTGATGGCAAAAGGCGAACTTGATCAGGCGATTTCCCATTTTAATCATGCACTCGATTATTGGACGGATTGGCAACCTGCGCTTGATGAAAAAAAGCAGGCGGAATCGAAAAAACGAGAGCGCACTCAGGCATTGGATAAGATCAAAGCCCTCGTTAAGGCGCGAAAACTCGAAGCAGGCAAATCGCAACTGGAACGATTTAAAGATGAACACGCTCAGGCGGGTACTGATGCTATCAAAAAACTGATCGACGATGGCTTACGTCGCGCCAAACAGGCTTATGAGGTGGCCGAAAAACTACGCTTATCCGCCAAAACCGAAGAGGCTTTTGACAAATACGAAGAGTCTCTCTCTCACAGTGTCGATTTTTCACCAGCCCTATCCGCCAGCAGTCCGCCGCCTCAGCCACAAACTCTCACCGCAGAATGGCGTGGCGAATCGCTCCGGTTATCTTGGTCCCAAGTCAAGGCGCGTGGCAAAATCAGTTACCGTCTCGTTCGGAAACTAGGCGGATTACCAGCCAACGATAGAGATGGCGATATAATCGCCGAGACATCTATTACCAAGGCAGATGATATCAAGATTAAACCGGGAATCGCCTACTACTATGGTATTTTTTCCGTCCGTGTCGGCATCGCATCCCTCAGTTTCGCATCAACCGGTCCTCACCTTAAAACGGCTGAAGTTGAAGAAATCGACTACGAAGTCACTAATCGGCAAGTCACCTTAAAATGGCGAGCACCTGAAGGGAGTATAGCGGTCGAAATTTGGCGTAAAGAAAAAATCGCCCCTTCGCGTCGTGGTGACGGAAAACAGATCGCCTCCGCCACGGCGAGCCATCTACTGGATGCCGATTTACAAAACGGACGGTGCTACGGATATTTGATAATTGCAAAATATCGCCACCCCGAAGAGGTCTTATATTCTAAAGGTGTCAGCATTCTCGCCACGCCGGTAGCACCACCCGAACCGGTGAAAGATTTGAGCGCAAATCGTCACGAGCGTACCGTATTCTTGACTTGGACACCCGGTAAGGCACAAGTCCAAATTCGCCAAGCACAAACTATACCCGATATGACACCTGGACAAATAGTGTCCCTAAAAACGGCTGAACGTTTTGGCGTACCTATTCCTGTCACATCTCCGGGGCGGGCGCAGACAACCTTGAAAACGCAAGGGCGCATGTTTTTCGTACCCGTGAGCATTGTTTCAGAAACGGCAGTACTAGGCAATCCTGTCACCGTCACGACGATTGACGAAATCTCTAACCTTGTGTCCCAGCGCAATGGTCGCAACATTATTTTAACGTGGCAATGGCCCACCGGCTCATCAGAAGTGCAGGTTGCCTATCATCACGATCATTTTCCGAGTTCAGGAGCAGAAAATGGCGCGGCAAAGGCACGGGTAACGCGCTCAGAATACGAGCGCAATCATTATTGGGAATTACGCTCAGCAGCGCAGCAAAAACACTATTTTACCGTATTTGTCAGAGAACCCACTGCTAACATCTACTCCAGTGGCGTGAATCTGTTAGAATCCATGGGACAGGAAAACATTGTCCGCTACCAAGTGGTGAGCAAGAAAAGGCTATTTAGCAAAACGCCGCATACAGCGTGGGTCGAATTTATGAGTGAAGAAGGTGCTACGCTAAAAGGATTGCAAGTTGTGCGTCAAGCCAAATATCCACCCGTTTCAAAGAATGATGGCGTTATTGTTGCCCAAGTCGAGCGGATAACTTTTACGGATAAACAGTCACGAATTGAGATACCAAAGCAATATCTCAAAGAGGGAGGATACTTAAAGGTGTTTTTCAAAGACGATGCTTTTGCTAAGGAAGTGCGATTGCTGCCTGCTGCGAAAGATAAACTTAAAATCTGATAAAATCACACGTATCGCAGATTATGTTTGGACAATTCAGTAAAATTTTAATGGCTATTTTTTAACAAAAGCGAGTGTTAGAAAGCATAATTGCACCAAAGCCCCCTTTAACTAACCTGCAAATGGAAATATTAAAGTTATATTCAACAGACTTGCCAGACACTGATCTGAATGAGGTGAAAATTATTCACCGTTTTTAGCCCGCTAAGTTTCAGATGGCACTCTTAAAATGTTTGCCTATCTGATTTTATTACATGAACCGTCGCCACACCCCTTATTGTGTGTTGAAGAACCCGAAAATCAATTATATCCACATCTGCTTTGTCACGAGCTTGAATCTTGGTTTTTAGGTGATCTTGCTGCGATTGATAAAGTTTTTGGAACATTTAGGTACAACAAATGTGGCGATGATGGCAAAGAAATGCAGGCTTTAGGCATGTACTCTGTGGTCTCAACGCTGCTTTTGAAAAAGCAACGACAATAAACTGATAGGAGAAAATGCTATGGAACGTCAGTACAGAGTCTTAATCGTGGACAATGATAGTGAGATTTTAACCACTTATCAAGATTACCTCACCAAACATGGGCTTGAGGTAGAAACTGCTCAAGACGGTATCGAAGGGCTTGAGAAACTTCATACTGGTGAATTTGACGTAGCGGTTGTGGAGACACAACTCCCTAAACTGACTGGTATCGAGATGATCAAAAAGGCTAACGAAGCTGATATTGATACTGATATGGTGATTTTGACAGAACACGGGAAAAAGGATGACGCTGTCGCGGCGATAAATATGGGTGTGAAAGCTTGGATTGAAAAATCTGGCATTAACATGGCTCATTTCGTCAAAAGAGTCAAGGAAGTGGCTGAAGTGATACCTCTGAGTGAGATGGGACGCCTCTTATCCGCCATTCCAAAATCGAACTAACAAAATGAAATGAACAATGTAGATATTTATTACTATTTTGATGCAAACGCTTTGCTGAAGTATTATCAAGATGAGGATGGTAGTTTAAAGATACGACGTTTGGTTTCCAACTCATCCACGCCGATTCTGATATCATCACTCACTTCGTTAGAGAGTTTAAGTGTTGTTATGAAATCCTACCGTCAAGGTGTCTTTAAGAGGAAAAAGGTTAAGCATATCGTTAATCGTTTAAGAAGAGATAGAGAAGCTGATCTCAGTAGGAAAAATCGTCTGTTTAAAGTAGTTCCAATGCCTGAAGATACCTTTCGGCTTGCTGAGAATATTTTATTCCAACAAGCATTTACCTTTGACATCGGCTCAAATGATGCGTTGCATGTGGCTATAGTTAAGGAACTACAGTCACAGTTTTCTATCATCCTTGTTACCTCAGATAAGTCGATGCAAAATGTTTGTGAGCGTCTTTCAATTCCTTTTTTTGATCCTGAAGCAACTTAATGTGTATAAATGAATTGTATGACGCTCATAAGTTATTTGATGTGTTTAGTTTCAATTTAACAATGAGCGCAACTCGTAGGGGCAATCCCTTGTGGTTGCCCTCGCTTGCGACCTTCAAATTAAAGTTCGATTTTTAAAATTTTTTTGACCTCACACATTTTTTCGACTATAGATATGCCATTAAAATTTACCACGCGGGCTGTGGATAGGTTTATGATTCTGCCAGTCCGATCCGGCGGCACTATGACTTGTACAAATTGGGGTAATGCCATGCGTTATGCCGGCAAATACGCAGCTATTGAAACAAAAAAAAGAATATGATAACCTACCCTGAACAAAACAACACTAATATAAATAAGGTAATTTATCATGACTATAAAACGTATAGAAATAAAAAACTTTAAAAGTTTCCGTCATCAAAAGATTACGCTTGGACAATTTAATGTCTTGGTTGGTGCCAATGCCTCTGGCAAATCTAATTTTTTGCAGATATTTAAGTTTATCAGTAACATCGCTAATCATGGCTTGAATAATGCAATTTCTTTGCAAGGAGGTGTTGAATATTTAAGGAATATTCAGCTCGCGGCGACTGAAGCTTTTGCGTTGAAAATTGTCGTTGATTCAACGCCAGAAATGGCTTATGAATTTTCTCTTCACGGCGCCCAATTTTAAATTGGACAGGATAAACTTACTTTTGTATATGAAGGCAACGAATTTGCGGTTATTTCTGTCAATGGAAAAGTTTTGGTCGAAAATACGCTAGGTGAGCTATTGCCAGAGTTTTTTGAAAAAATCAGTTTAATTAAAACACTAAAACCTCAAACTCTCCTTATTGAACAGCCGATTTTCAGGTTTGCGCTGGAAGAATTTTTTGATGATGTTGATATTTTCAATAATCTTTTTGTTTACGACTTTGATGTTAAACAATCAAAAAAAGCAGCGCTGATGACTGGGCAATTGAAATTAGAAGAAGATAGCAGTAATTTAGCCATTGTTCTCAAAGACATTCTAGCCAATAAAGATAAAAGCAGACTCTTTTTTAATATGTTGAGTTATGTTTTGCCTTTTGTGGAGGATGTTCGTGTTGATCCCGTTGCTGACAAGTATTTAATTCTCAGATTAAGAGAAGCATACTCTAAAGTCTATTTACCAACGGCTTTTATTTCCGATGGTACTCTCAATGCAATCTCTCTCATTATCGCTTTATATTTTGATGAAACGCCACTTCTTTTAATTGAAGAGCCTGAAAAACATATTTATCCTTATCTCATTTCGGCGTTTATTGAAATGTTCAAGGAAATTTCTGAGAACAAACAAATTATTATAACGACACATGAGTCTGAAATGATAAAATATGCCGATTCAGAGAATATTTTGCTCATTTCGCGGGATAACGACGGATTTTCTACGATTTGTCGCCCGTTTGAAAAAGAAGAATATTTATATACACAAGATTTACTAGGAATTTCAAATGCTAACTAAAAAGCGGTTTATCTTTGTTGAAGGGCAAGATGATAAACGTTTTTTTGAGAAAATTGTTTAAATATTTTGTTGAGAAATATCAACGGTAAAAACCTAGTCTTAAAACAGTCGATATTTTCTTCAATGGGCGATATTTAATGATGACGGTTGACTTATCAGACAGTATGCGAAAATAAAGGAGTACATATGGTAACTAAAAACGTTTTTGATGTTGCAGCTTTTATTCTTTCACAAAAACATCCTTTACCGACACCGCGCTTACACAAGTTACTTTATTATTGCCAAGCATGGTCGCTGGTATGGAATGAAGAACCGCTATTTGAACAGTCCATTGAAGCATGGGCGAGTGGTCCAGTTATAAAGGAATTGTATGACGCTCATAATGGACAATACGAAATGGATTTATTGGATGTACCAAAACTTGGAAACTCTGAGGCTCTCAGTGATACCCAAAAAGAAACCGTTCAAACAGTATTGCATTACTACGGCAATAAATCTGCTCAATGGCTCCGTGACTTAATCATTATGGAAAAACCATGGATTGATGCACGTAAAGGGCTAACAGAACTTGACAACCATGAAATCACTATCGCGTCTATGGCAGAATACTATGAAGGAGCGTACAACGAGGGCGTAGAAATAGAACCTTAGCATTATGGGTAAAAAGACCAAAAAACTCACGAAACCATACGCCTATAATAAACCAACTCAACAGATGAGGAATCGTGCGTCACAAATTCAACATCCTAATAGTGACCACGAAAAACTCTCATGGCAAATACGCCTCCTAGATTTTGATGGTCCTTGGGGCTGGGGTAAAATGGACGCTGAAACCTTAAAATATGTACATGGAAAATTAGCGCAATTTGAAACCATGACTTGGGCTGAAGTCAACCATCCCAACACGGGTTGTCACTCCATCAAGATCAAAGATTTATGTAGCGAAGCACAAAAACGTCTGACTGAAATCAAAGTCATTGGATTTGAAGAAGAACTATTTTCTTTACGTCTTTCGGGGAAAGAACGTCTATGGGGCATTCGAGAACATCATATTTTCAAAATATTATGGTGGGATCCCAGACATGAAGTGTATCCTGTGAGCAAAAAGCATACATAAATAAGAATGAAATTGATATGAAAATTGAATCTATTTCATTAAAAAATTTTATGACATATTGTAGGGTGGGTAGAGCGATACGAAGTGGCGGGACGCCCACCCTACACAAAATACCATAAAATTTATGGTTCAGTACTTACGAGCCAATCAACTTATTTCGTAGATGTCACATTTTATGCTCGACGTGTTATCATCATTAATTTATCAGGTAATAAAAATCATGTGGCGTAAAATAGCAAGCCTATTCCAAAAGGAAATTTGTCCATACTGTTTTGAATATTTCCATATTAAAGACACCCCTTTTCGATGCACCAGTCCGCCCAGCCGATGTGCGCCTGCACCTGATGCGATTTATCAATCAGCTTGGGCAGATTCACGCCCGCTGGGTAAAGTGTTAAAACCGAGTGGCAAGTTTAAAGATCGCTTTAAGCAATCCCATCGTTGCGGGAGTTGTGGACACCAGAGCCGTAAACGCTTATGCCCACACTGTCATAGCGATTTGCCGCATACGACGGGGCAATTTAAAAACTATATCTTTGCCGTGATAGGTGCTAAGGAGGCGGGGAAAAGCCACTATATTGCTGTCCTGATCAATCAGCTCAAAAAGCAAATAGGTCCTAACATGGACATGTTATTGGAGCCAATGAATGACAAAACGATTGATCGTTACCGAAAGGACTTTTACAATCCTGTTTATGATGATGGAAAAGTCATTGAAGCCACTCATTCTGCTTTAGCGGATCGTAGCATTCAACAGCCTTTGGTTTATAGTATTACCTTTAGTGGAAAAAGTTTGCTGGGTAATGAGCGTATCAAAAAGGCATTTGTGCTCGTTTTCTTTGATACAGCTGGGGAAGATCTCAATGATGAGGATGTGATGTCAACAGTCAATAAATATATTTACCGCTCAGACGGTATTGTCTTGCTCATAGATCCCTTACAACTATTAAGCGTTCGTGATCAAGTGCCTAATGACACTGCCTTACCTCAGAAGAATACGGAATCCGTCGATATTCTGAACCGTACAACACGTCTTATTGAGAAAGGCTGCGAACTCAAACCCACAGATAAAATAAAAACGCCACTGGCGATAGCCTTTTCTAAGTTTGATGCCGTTTTGCCGCTTATCGATCCTCAATTTCAATTACACGCAACTGCCAACCATGACAAGGGCTTTGACATGGGCGATTTCGAGGCGATCAATATTGAAATGATGTCTTTGCTAGATCAGTGGAACGGACAGGATATCATTCACCTGGCTCAGACACGATACACCAAACACGGTTTTTTCGGTCTCAGTGCCTTGGGCTGTAATCCTCATGATACCAGTAAGATTCCTAGTGTTATCCCTCGCCGCGTTGAGGATCCATTCCTTTGGTTGCTGGCGCAAAATAGGATCATCAAAAAGGTACGACACAAATGAAACAATTAAAAAAAATCATCGGTTTCCAGCTTCATTACACCTCTTGTCGTTATGGGCGTTCTGGTCAAGCCGGTTTTCAGACTCGCGCCATGAGCAGCGATATTAAACCGGATGAACAACGGGCTGTGGAGCCATTGGGAATCTATCAGCCCCCACGTAACACGGAAGCCGCTCAATATTTTCCAAAAGCGTATCGTAACGCTTATTTGGGAACAGGCAGACTGGCTATCATCAAATCAGCCTATGTCGGACAAGATTACACGCGACGTCTCGGAAATTATTTTTCCCATGCCCTGATTATTAAAGATCGTTTGCCTGATGATATTTGGCCTGTTGATTTATACGAATGGGATGGCTGGAAAGATAAGCTGTTGCCAGCAGAAGATACGGAGGATGCCTCTTTTGAATTACCTGTTGTGACGCTGACACCGGATAAAAAAGCTTATGCTTTCACGGAACTTCAGGAATTTATTAAGGAGGAGTCTGATCGCAAAAACCAATTTGCGTACATGATCCAAGCGGTATTTATGCGGCGAGAAACTTCAAGAAATGTGGTCATCAAGGATAATGAAACAAATGGCTTATTTTGGATTGCCTGTTTACAAAAATCATTTCCGCCTAGTCATCAAAAAGAGTTGGATTGTTCCAGTTACCAATTTGATCCCCGTGCCTGTCTAGCAGTCAACGTGACTCTGGGAGAGACAGATTTTGTGCTGGGTGAAAACGAGCGCAAATATCAATTTTATGTTTTTGACTTTGTGGAGGGCAATCACAGTCAAGTGGGTACTCTCAACGAGTATGCTACCACCGTCTCGACTTGGATGAGTACACAGCCTGAGAGACTTCAGGATTTTTACGAATTTACTAGACTGTTCAAGCATAACAGCCTGAATAATGAACTTATCTCGCTGCTTCATCTCTTTCAACTCAGCATAAACCGAGTGCTGGGAGAAAAGGAGTTGGTGGATGTACTGGATTTTGTCAATTCATACACAAAACCGGAAAATTTTGCGCGTATTCTCCAAATTATAGGCTCGGCTGATTTAACAAAATCTGAAAACCCAGCCATTTTAACGCATTTGATCCGCTTTTTCATCAAGAGCGCCGACAGTGAATACCGGCTGCTATCTTATCAACTCATTATTCGCTTATTCGACAATGATGGCGGTTTGATTGAGGAAATCAATGCGCTACGTTCTGAGGCAAAAGCGGCTTTTGGTGCTGACGAATTTTCGAGTCTGTTTTTGTCGGCGCCGCACTTGTCGAAAATCACGTCAAATATGTTGCCCCCTGAAAAGTTGTCTTTTGCTATTAACGAGCTGATTTCTTCAATACGCGCTGCCAAAGTGTACGAGGATGATCATTTCCGGCAGTTTGTGGAGCAAGTGGTATTAGCCAATGTGCCACAACGGCTTGAATATTTGTTGACTCCGTTTGTTGATGATCCTATAGCCGTTGCCAGCATTTGTGTCTATATCTCCGAAATTTTTGCGGAACAGAGCGAAGTGAGTGACGAGTCAATGAAGAATTTGGCGCGTTTTTTTAGCGATAAGAAATATCGTTTCAGTATTATTAATACGATGAAAGGGAGTCGCAGTACATGGCAGATATTAGAAGAGGAGTGGAAATACGCCATAGCAAAACAGCGTGACAAGGTTGCCGCCCACGCGAGCTATTATCAACACGTTCTTCAAGATGAGTCTGAATTTTCACAACGGTATTTGCCTGTATTTTCGGCGAAACTGTGGGATTTATTGTCGAAAAAAGATCGACTGGCACAGGCTATCGCTTGGATTCGAGATAAACAAACTGAGCCTTTAGCAGAAGAACTGGAAAATACCGTTTTTCAAACCGCGAGTGAAAAAGTTTCTTTTGAGCCAAAGGATAGGCAATCCGACATATTATACAATATGCTCGTGGATCAAGTGAATAGCCGCAATATTGTATTGTGTCCTAATCGCTTGGTGCTTAGAGATGCTATTATCAAGTTGGATGTAGAGAATTTCGATTTTGATAAACAGCCACTTAATGAAATTAAAGCCGCATTGGTGGGAGTGGACAACAAGACGTACAAGGAATTTAGTCAGATTTATTTGCCTTTAATTCTTTCCTGTCTCACGAAAAAAGAACAGCATGGTTTGGTGATAAAAGCCGTCTTTTGCCGTGAACATGTTGATATTTTCAAGCAATCGTATGGTTTGTTTTTTGATAAGAGATCAGCCAAGCAATTTGATGATGCAGATATGGCGGCTTTGAGCTTCTGGTTGTACTTAAATGATGAGGATAAGGAGACGTTTCAACTCATTCAAGCATCCGCTATCGACTGGTTATTGTCTCACATTAGTGCCAAGTTAAAGGATAAGGCGTATTCAAGGGGCGAGATTAAAAAGGAGAAAAATACCTTGTTTCGCAGTTTATGGCGAAAATGGCGAAAATAAAGTTCCAAGATAAATCTTGGACTCCAAATACCCTAATATTGAGGCCAACAATATGAGTACATCTACCGAGCCAGCAATCAAGAGCTACTTTTTTGGTAAAGGCTATCGTGATTTGGGAGCGGTTATCAAAGAAAGCTGGGAACGTAATCTTGACTCAACTAAAGACTTTTTTTCCAAAATAAAGAAAGATGGTGAAGGGTGGCAGAAAGCGTTATCGTTCATATTCTGGGGCGGAGCTGGCGTTTCTGTCATCATCTTTGGTACGGTTTTTTTCGTTGCGGTTTCACTGTTCCATATTTTGCTCCTTAGCTCATTTTTTTTATTGATATATATTATATTTACAATTGTTTGGGTAACTGAACGCACCTATCTTTTTTTTCACGGTTTTTTTTCTGTGTGTCCGCACTGTCACGAAAAAACTGTGCTACCAGAGTATCTGTGCGATAAATGCGGAAGAATCCACAAAAAACTCGTACCAAACACTTATGGGATATTATTCCATCAGTGCCAGTGTGGGCAAAAACTACCAGCAACGTTTTTTCTCAACAGGGGGCGGCTAGAAGCACGTTGTCGGGGATGTCATCAATTGCTGCATAGAGAACATGTTGAGTCGAAAAAAATCTTTGTCCCAATCTTGGGTGGTCCCTCTGCGGGAAAAACCGCATTTATGTTTGCCGTGGTACGTCAATTGATTGAAAAAAAAGCGGCTGAGATGGGCTTTGAGACAGCCTTTATTGATAGCAATACTGAGTCTGAATATAAGACTATTGTCGATCAGCTACGCAAGGGAAACGTGCCAACAAAAACAGTCGCCAGTATCCCTAAAGCCTTTAATTTGGCGTTAAACAAGGATGGCAAAACCAAGTGGCTTTTGTATATTTACGATCCAGCCGGAGAAGCCTTTGAAAACACGGAAAATCTGACCGCGCACCAATATTATGACTATGTGAGTGGCATGATAATGATCGTTGATCCGTTCAGTATTCCAGCAGTCAGGCGGGATTATGAGAATGAGCTTTCACGAACTTGGTCAAACATCAATCCAAGTCAGTTGAATATTGAAGATGCGCTTAATAGCGTATTATTAACCTTAGAAGAATCATTTGGACTTTCCAAAACGGGCAAGATAAAAAAGCCTTTGGCTGTTGTGATCAGCAAAGCGGATGCCTTTGGGCTCCTTGGAGATGTCGATAAAAAGAGTGAACTCATAAGGCAGCAATTAATAGACTGGGATGAGGGAGGGTTGATACAGCAAATCGAGACTCGTTTCAAGGATGTTCAGTATTTTTCTAGCTCCGCATTAGGGAGAATACCAGATTCAACGAGCAAGGATTTTGTTCCTAGCCATGTGTTTGAGCCTATGTCATGGCTGTTAAACCCGGTGATTTCTAAGAAGTAGTGGGTTAAGGCTCAAGTCGATATAGCGACAGATACATTGCAGCAGAACAAGGATAATAAATTACAAATTTGCTCTGGTGTTACTACTGAGGGTGATAAAGATGATTTACGGATTAGGAAAATTCTGCTTATGGCTGAATAACAAACAATAACTACAGGGATTTAATATAAGCAGGGATAAGTCAAAACATTGTCGTTTTTTTTCAAATATTGGTTGGGTTTATCCCTGTTTATATTTAATCCCTGTAGTTATAAAAAAAATCAGGAGAAAATATGCCACAAATTGTAGGTGCTATAATTGTAATATTTCTAGCAATATGGGTTATTGCAGCCGTTGTTTGGGTAATTCAATGGATAGCGGCTGGTTTGGTTTGGGTTTGGCAAGTGTTCCTCATGCCATTTTTTGTCTATTTAACACCGGCTGTTCTTATATCAATCGTAGTAGCAGCGATTTTCTGGGGTAGTTGGATTGCCGTACAAAATTATTTTGCATCGCTCAGAACTAACGTCAATCCTGCGGGGCTATCTGGGAGTTTCACCAGATATTACATCATTTCCATGCTGACTCTGTTTCTTGCCGTCATTTATTTATTACTTGCAATAAAGTCTTCATTGTTGATTTATCATTCAGGGGAGCTATTTGTAGAGCATGTGGTTGAGTATTATGCTGCAATTATATTTCCAGCATTTCGGATACATTTTCCGTTTTGGGACAACTGATAAACTACAGGGATTTAATATAAGCAGGGATAAGTCAAAACATTGTCGTTTTTTTTCAAATATTGGTTGGGTTTATCCCTGTTTATATTTAATCCCTGTAGTTATTTTGGGTTTATCCCTGCTTATATTTAATCCCTGTAGTTATTTTGGGTTTATCCCTGTTTATATTTAATCCCTGTAGTTATTTTGGGTTTATCCCTGTTTATATTTAATCCCTGTAGTTATTTTGGGTTTATCCCTGTTTATATTTAATCCCTGTAGTTTTTTTAGAAGGTATTTAAGATGACAGAAGAAACGATTGAACAAAATCTAGAATCCGGCATTTCTAAAATGCTCAATGCTTTTGAACAAAAAATTGCCTTTGACGCTGCAAAACAGCAACAAATTGATCGTCTCCATGCAGAGCTGCAAGAATGTCGAACAGATATGATTGCCAAGACAAATAGACCGCTCGTCAATGGCTTGATACGCTTACACGACGATATTGGTAGGCTGATAGAAGGACCCACGGAACAATTGGAACCCGACAAATTATTAAAAGAAATCCAAGAAGATATCGAGATTATTCTCGATCAAAATGGAGTGGCCACCTTTAGAGAGCCAATTGATACCTTCCAACCCAGAAGACAACGCGCACTCAAAAACGTCTCGACTACCGATGAAAAACAGGTTGGCAATGTTGCCGAACGGATAAGAGCGGGCTTTGAGCAGGGTGATGAGATTATTCAAAAGGAACGGGTAAACGTTTACGTACTCGACAAAACAACTGTAAATACTGAAAATCCGGAACAAAATCATGACTGAAAATAAAATCTATGGCATCGATCTCGGCACCACCTATTCGTGCATTGCCTATGTTGACGAACACGGCAAACCGGTGGTTGTGCCAAACGCCGATAACGATCTAACCACGCCATCGGTCGTTTATTTTGAAAGCCCTGAAAATATTGTTGTGGGGAAAACCGCAAAGGAAGTCTCGGAGGTTTATCCCAAACAAGTGATCTCCACAGTCAAACGAGTGATGGGTGATACCGACTGGGAATTTGAATCTGGCGGGCATACTTACACGCCGCAAGAAATTTCTTCACACATCCTCAGAAAGCTTGTCGCAGATGCCGAGGCGAATACGGGGCATAAAATAAAAGACGTTGTAATAACAGTGCCCGCCTATTTTGGTGTCAATCAAAAAGAGGCGACTAAACAGGCTGGCGAATTGGCCGGTTTAAACGTACTTTATGTGATCCCTGAGCCAACAGCAGCGGCGATTTCTTATGGTATGGAACAAGAAGATGACCAAGTTATTTTGGTCTATGATCTCGGAGGCGGTACGTTCGATATTACCGTCATAGAAGTTAAGCAAGGGGCTATCACCGTTATATGTACTGGCGGAGATCATCAGCTAGGCGGTCGTGACTGGGACGAGGCTTTGGCAACCTATTTTGCCCAATGCATCTCTGATGAGACGGGCACTTCAGCCGATGAATTGACGGAAAACCTAGAAACTTGGCAAGAACTGCTCAATTCCGCCGAAGACGCTAAAAAAGCATTATCGACAAAAACGAAAAGGCTCGAAAAATTGAGCCACGAGGGGGAAAGGGTAAGAATAGATCTGACTCGGGACAAGTTTGAAGAAATCACTTCAAGCTTCATGGAACGGACAATCAGCAAGACGGAAGCCCTCCTCCAAACCGCCAAAGATAAGGGCTATGCTCATATTGATAAACTACTCCTTGTCGGTGGCTCTACTTACATGCCGCATGTCAAGGCCAAGTTAGAGCAGAAATTCCCGTTTGAAATACGCCTGTTTGATCCTAACCAATCCGTCGCCAAGGGTGCCGCGATTTTCGGTTACAAATGCTATCTTGACGAACAAATCAAGATTGCCATCGCCGAAGAAACTGGGCAGGTTGCTGAAACACTCAACATCGACTCCGTGGATGAAATTGTCTTCAAAGAAGCCCAGAAAAAAGTCGCCAGTCAGCACGGTTTAGCCTTACCAGGCTTGAAAAAGCTAACCGAGACACAGATTACTAACGTCACCTCTAAAAGTTTTGGGATTGTTGTCGTTATTAACGAAAAGGGTGACGAGGGTGTTCAAAATATGATCATGATCGATGAGAATATTCCTAAGAATATTACACTGCCATTCTCTACATTTGCAGATAACCAAGAAGGTGTAAACCTTCGTTGTATGGAGAATACAGAAAGAAAGGGCAGTGAGGATTCGCCAATACCCCAAGTGGAGCCAACACAGGAAATTGGTAACGCGGAACTCAGTTTTTCTCGGCCATTGCCAAAAAATTCACCCATCGAGATAACATTCTCCTTAGCCCCGGATGGTCTGTTGTCGATTCATGGCAAGGACCTCACGACGCAGGGTGAGATTGAGGCAGAGTTCAAGACGGATAGCATCTTGTCCCGTGATGAACTGGAAGAGAAGAAAAAACATAATTTGGCGATTTCTGTCTCGTCATAAAAATATCGACGCAGAGCGTCGGGGCAGGCATTCCCACGCAGAGCGTGGGAACGAGAAAATTAGCGGAGAAAAAAAAATATGGCACTT
Source organism: Candidatus Thiomargarita nelsonii (assembly GCA_000785145.2). Taxonomy (GTDB): domain Bacteria; phylum Pseudomonadota; class Gammaproteobacteria; order Beggiatoales; family Beggiatoaceae; genus Thiomargarita; species Thiomargarita nelsonii_B. The sequence goes on along the minus strand of JSZA02000042.1, from coordinate 10,201 downwards.
GCCGTTGGGATAGATTTAGGTACAACAAATTCTGCAATCGCCTATATTAATGAACATGGACAACCAGTCGTCATTCCCAATGAATTAGGCGAATCTATCACACCATCAGTGATATGTTTCAAGGAGGGAGAGCAGATCATTGGCGATGATGGCAAAGAAATGCAAGCCTTAGGCATGTACCCTGTGGCTGCATTCTTTAAGCGGCAAATGGGGGATGAACTCTTTATTTTTCAGGCAGACGGAGTGGATTATTCGTCCACCGAGCTTTCAACGCTGCTTTTGAAAAAACTCAAAAAAAATGCTGAAGCGCATCTCCGTCAAACGATAACCGATGCCGTGATTACTGTACCCGCCTATTTCCGCGATCCTGAGCGAAAAGCAACGATTGAAGCCGGTCAAGCGGCGGGCCTCAACGTATTGCAAGTCATCAATGAGCCGACGGCGGCAGCGGTTGCTTATGGATTAAACAAAACGCAAAAAAAACAGCGCCTTCTTATTTATGACTTGGGCGGTGGCACTTTTGATGTCACTTTGCTAGAATTAGAAAAAGATCACGTCAGAGTCAAAAATTCGGACGGCGATCATCAACTCGGTGGCAAAGACTGGGATGATCGCATCATCGAATATTTGGCCTCAAAATTCCAAGACGAATACGGCATAGATCCCTTGGAAGATGCGGAAAGTCTTGCTGAGCTGTTGGTCCAAGCGGAAGAGGCCAAAAAACGCCTAACCTCTTTTGAAAAAACAGTCATTTCTATTGCCCATGAAGGCAAAAAAGGAAAATATGAACTGGATCGCGCTACATTTGGACAGATTACGTCCGATCTGATGGAACGCACGATGTCCATGACCATGCGGGTACTAGAAGATATGCGGCTCAAACCCAGTCATATCGACGGCGTGCTACTGGTTGGCGGCTCGACACGTATGCCGATGGTTCATCAATTTATCAAGAAAAAATTTGGCAAACAGCCGATGACTGGCATCAATGTGGACGAAGCTGTCGCCTTGGGTGCCGCACTGGTTGCTAAAGAACGCGGACAATCCAAACCGATTTTTGCCTTAAAGGGGCGGACAATTGATGTGACTAATCATAGCCTTGGCATGATTGCCATCAATCAGGATCAAACGGCATATATCAACAGCATTATTTTGTCCAAAAATGCCGAAATCCCTTGTCAGGAGACGCGCCCTTATCAGCATCGAACACGGAGTAAAGACGAAAATCAGCTTGAGATATTTATGACGCAAGGAGAATCCGAGTCACCTGAAGATGTGGCCTACTTGGGGCGTTATGTCGTGCAAGAAATTCCTCATCAAAAAGGGGGGTTGGCGGTGATCGATGTCGGTTATCACTACGATGAAAGTGGCACCGTTCAGGTGGACGCGAAGGCGCGGAATAATAAACAAAAGCTGAAAATCAAGATTGAAAAACTACCGAGCGATGTGCCACAACGGTTTATGAATCCGCCGGCGTTACAGATTGAGACGCCGGAACATGTGACGGCTTATCTGGCGTTTGATTTATCAGGCTCTATGGACGGGATGCCATTGGATGAGGCTAAAAAGGCAGCACTTGAATTTTTAAAGAATTCTGATTTGAGCCATTGCTCTATTGGGATTATTGCCTTTTCTAAGAGGGTTAAAACAAAACTCAAGGCGAGCCAGAACGCGATGAAAATCAAGAATGCGATCAATGATCTCACAGCGCGTGAAACAGGTGTAGGTAACGCAGCACACCCTTTTGATAAAATTAATAGTTTAATGACAGGATTAGACGGGCGGCGATTTGGCATTGTGCTGGCAGATGGCGTTTGGTCCAACCAAAACAAAGCCATCAAGCGTGCTAAACAGTGTCATTCAGATGAGATTGATATTATTGCTATTGGTTTTGGGGGTGCCGATCAGGAATTTCTAAAAGCCATTGCATCGTCGGATGAAGATAGTTTTTATACCTCGATGGATGGGCTAGTCGAGACATTTTCTACCATTGCTCAGGTTTTAGCGGAGACGGGAGGACGTGGGCTTGGTTTGCTGTCACGATTGAAAGGCATTTAATCATTGTTTTTTCTATATATTGAAATAAGCTATTTGTTCTCAATAATTAACCATGCCTCTTACTCAACAACAAGAGCAATTCAGCCGCGCATACATGCTATCGCAAGCTTAACAACCTACACACCGCAGGTTGATGATGACAGTATTGAGTCATCCTAGAAATTTTATTTTGGAACCTGATGAGTGACTTTATTTTCACTGCTGTTTATTCTCGTTCCCACGCGGCGCAAAGGAATGCCTGCTGCTTTGCTCCGCAAAGCGTGTGAAAATTCATGATAAAGAGTGAAATTGATATGAAAATTGAATCTATCTCATTAAAAAACTTTAAAACGTTCCAATCTGCTGAACTCAAGGACATACCCCCAATGTGTGTCATCGTCGGTGCCAATGGCAGTGGTAAATCGACTTTATTTGATGTGTTTAATTTTATTAAAGATGCCATGAAGGACAATGTACAAAAGGCATTAAGCAAACGCGGTGGCTTTAAGGAGGTGGTGAGTCGGGGACATGAAAACGAACAGATTGAATTAAAAATTCAATTTCGTATGCCTGTTGCAAATGTGCAAAGATTGGTGACATACCAATTACAAATTACACTGAAAAATAATCGTCCCATCATTAAACGAGAAGTTCTGCGTTATAAGCGGGGTGCTTATGGTTCTCCATACCATTTTCTGGATTTTCAGTATGGAAAAGGTTATGCCATTACTAATGAGGAAGATTTTAATAAACCAGACGAACAATTAGATCGTGAAGAACAAACTTTAGATTCTCCTAATATTCTTGCCATTAAAGGTTTAGGACAATTTAAGCGATTTAAAGCCGCGACTGCTTTTAGACAACTTATTGAAAGTTGGAATCTTTCTGATTTTAAGATCAACCAAGCGCGGCAAATACAGGATGATGGCTATGCTGAACATTTATCTAGTGAAGGTGAAAATTTATCTCTTGTGGCACAATTTATCTATGAAGAACACCGAGATATTTTTGATAAAATATTGAGCAAGCTCTCTGAGCGTGTGCCTGGCATCCACAACGTGAAAGCCAAAACGACTGAGGAAGGACGTGTACTGCTCAAATTTCAAGATAGTGCATTCAAAGATCCGTTTTTAGCCCGCTATGTTTCAGATGGCACTATTAAAATGTTTGCCTATCTGATTTTATTACATGAACCGTCGCCACACCCCTTATTGTGTGTTGAAGAACCCGAAAATCAATTATATCCAGATTTGCTTTATGAACTGGCGGAAGAATTTCGGTTATATTCTCTGCGTGGTGGACAAGTCATGGTTTCTTCACACTCGCCAGATTTTTTAAATGCCATAGAATTAGATGAAATATTTTGGTTGGTAAAAAAAGATGGTTATACCACCATTCGACGAGCCAGAGAAGTTGAATTGGTTTCAAATCTAGTTAAAGGTGGAGATAAACCGGGATGGGTATGGAAAAAGGGTTTATTTGAAGGAGCAAATCCAAAATGAAATGGCTCGTCTTCTTGGTTGAAGAACAATCAATGAAAGCGGCATTGGATGAACTTGTGCCTCGTTTATTGGCACAAGAAAATGTCATTGATGAATTTTCTTTTCATGTCGTTCCCCATGAAGGCAAAAATCACTTACGTGATTCGATTAAGAGTACTTTACAAAATTGGGGAGTACCTGATTCTCACTTTATCATATTGCATGACAAGGATTCTGCTGACTGTCGTATTATCAAACAGAAAATAACTACTTTATGTGTGGAGGCGGGACGTCCAAAAACATTGATACGCATCCCTTGTCACGAGCTTGAATCTTGGTTCTTGGGTGATCTTGCTGCGATTGATAAAGTTTTTGGAACTAATCTACAGAAACTACAAAATAAACGTAAATTTTGTGATCCTGATAAACTAGCCAATGCCAAAGAAGAATTGAAAAAGTATGTTAATCATTATCAACAAATATCAGATGCTCGTGCTATTGCACAAGAGATGTCTCTAACAAACAATCGTTCCCATAGCTTTAGAGTTTTTATCAGCGGCATTCTCAAATTATTAAGTACAACGGATTAGCTTCATTCCCTGATTATAGCTGTCCAGAAAAATTTTTCTCGTTCCCACGCGGCGCAAAAATGCCATTAAGTTAAGAGATATTGTAGGGTGGGTAGAGCGAGAGCCCAACCCACCAAACATTTGAAATTTATAACAATGGTGGGTGCAGCGAAGCTCTACCCACCCTACAAAAAAAACGTATTTATGCTTAACTTAATGGCATTGACGCTCTGCGTGGGAATGCCTGCTGCGACGCTCTGCGTCGCGTATAAAAATTAAAATTAACATCATGAACCTATTACACTTTATAAGACCCTACTGGTTAATAGCCCTATTACCACTATTAATCCTACTATGGATACTAATACACCGCCACCTTAGCAGCGGCAACTGGGCAAAAGTCTGTGATCCCGAACTTTTGCCACATATTTTAATGGATCAAGACAAAAAGCGGCAAAAGTGGCCTCTACTCGCACTCGCACTCGCAGGCCTATTAGCCATACTCGCCTTAGCCGGACCCACTTGGGAACGCTTGCCACTGCCCGCATTTCGTGACACATCAGCTTTAGTCATTTTGCTTGACTTGTCGCATTCAATGGACGCAACCGATATTAAACCCAGTCGATTAGTGCGAGCGCGTTTTAAAGTCGCTGACATACTCAAGCAGCGTCACGAAGGGCAAACCGCATTAATTGTCTATGCCGGAGACGCTTTCACAGTGACACCCTTGACGGATGACACCGAAACCATTGCATCCCAATTATCCGTACTCAAGACATCACTCATGCCCAGCCAAGGCAGTCGCGCTGATATTGCCCTAGAAAAAGCCGCCGCTTTAATAGAACAGGCAGGGCTAAAAAACGGTAACATCTTACTCATAACCGATGGATTAAATGAAACGCAATATAAAAAGGCGATTCAAAAAATAAAACACCATCAAATCTCTATTCTCGGTGTTGGCACCCCTGAAGGCGCCCCAATTCCGCTGGAAAATGGCGGATTTTTAAAAGACGCTCAAGGTGCCATTGTTATTCCTAAATTAGAACAAAGCCGTTTACGCAAACAGGCTCAATTGGGGGGCGGGATTTATCAAACCATTAAAAACGATGATAGCGACATCAAAGCCTTGGCAACGGCCTACAACACTAATATGACTAAAAATCAAGAAGATAATAATAAATTAGAAATCGACACTTGGCGCGAAAAAGGCCCTTGGTTATTACTGCTACTCCTACCCTTAGCCGCCCTTGGCTTTCGGCGTGGACTATTGTCCATAATATTTCTCCTCATTTTTTTTCCTATTCCCCAACAAGCCCAAGCGTGGGACTGGCTCTGGTTGACACCCGATCAACAAGCCACTCAAGCCTTTAAAAACGGAGAAATGCAAAAAGCCGCTGACTTATTCAATAACCCACAATGGAAAGCCGCTACCCAATACAAGGCGGGAGAATATGAACAAGCACTTAAATCCCTAGAAGGATTAGAAAGTGCCGATGATTGGTATAACAAAGGTAATGCACTGGCTCAACTTTCGCGTTATCCTGAAGCCATTGAGGCTTATAAAAAGGCACTTGAATTAAATCCTGACCATAAAGATGCACAATATAACAAAGCCTTAACTGGTAAAAAAAATAAACAAAAACAAAAATCTCAACAATCCGATTCACAAAAGCAAGAACAAAAGCAAGAACAAAAGCAAGAACAAAAGCAAGAACAAAAGCAAGAGTCCGCTGAAAACTCAAAATCTCAAGAATCCCAAAAGCAAGACGAAAAACAAGATTCGGCTGAAAAGTCAAAATCTCAAGAATCCGATGAACAGGAACAGACTCAAGAAAAGTCGGACAAATCACACGAGCCTGAAGAGGAAAATCAAACCGCTCTAACCTCTACCCCAAATGAACTCGAACAGGCGAAAGAACAATTACTACGCCAAATCCCAGATGATCCGGGTGGCTTATTACGGCGTAAATTTAAATACCAATATCAACAACAACAACCCCAACAATCAAAAGGAGAACAACCTTGGTAAAACTCACCCTAAACCTGAATGCCATATCGTGGGGCAATCCTTTATGGTTGCCCCTTAACTTAATGGCATTGACCCTAAACCTGAATAAAACATTATTTTTATTCATACTACTTGTCGCTAGTGCCAATAGTTTTGCAGAAACCATTAAAGTCTCTAGTGATCGTAACCCTGTCAAACAGGACGAATCCTTTCACTTAATTTTTAAAAGCACAGACAGTGTGGCAGATTCTCCAGACTTTAGCCCACTCGAAAAAGATTTTGAGATTCTTAGCCAAAATCAGAGTACCCAAATTCAAATCATCAATGGTCAACAGAGCCGCACCAAAGAATGGACCTTGACTGTGATGGCAAAACGAACCGGCAACTTAACGATACCAGCGATTACTTTTGGACAAGAACAGACAACGCCAACGACCATCAGCGTTCAAGCGCCCGAAAAAACAACAGAAAAGGCACAAGAGCCTCTCTATTTAGAAGTTGAAGCAACACCAGAAACGCCTTATGTCCAATCTCAAGTGATCTACAAAATACGCTTGTTTTACGCGCTCAAGCTTCAAGCTGCGAGCCTGAGTGAGCCTAGTTTTAGTGGCGGAGAAGTCCTTGTTAAGCAACTGGGAAAAGATCGCCAATATCAAACACAACGCGATGGTAAACCCTTTTCAGTCTTTGAGAGGAAATACGCCTTATTTCCGCAACAAAGTGGGACTATCACCATAGAAGCCATAAACCTTCAAGCCCAAGTGATAGAAAATCGTGATCCTCGATTCAATAATTTTTTTAATCAACCCCATATCAAACGTTTACGCTCAAACGCCATCAAACTTGAAGTGAAACCGATTCCGAGCACTTTTAAAGGAAAAAACTGGCTACCCGCTAACGCATTAACCTTAAAAGATAATTTTTCTGACACTCTCCCAGAATTCAAAGAGGGAGAACCCGTGACTCGTACTTTGACGCTATCGGCAGATGGACTGACGGTTGGACAATTACCTGAATTCATGAAATTTAGGAAAAACACAGAAAATTTCAAACAATACACCGATCAACCAAAGCTTAACGAGCTGATGACTTATCAGGGATTAAAGAGTGCCCGTCAAGAAAAAATAGCGATTATTCCCTCAAAAGCCGGAGAATACACCCTGCCAGCGATTGAAATACCTTGGTGGAATACTCAAACCAATGAAATGGCTATCATCAAAGTGCCCGCCCGTTCTATCAAAGTGGTAGCGACGACTGTCCAACCACCAGTAACACTGGCACCCAAAGTAATAGTGCAAGACAACAATTATAATGGTTATTATGAACGGCTCCATTTCATATTTGCTTTTGGTTGGATAGTGACACTGATTGCGTGGTGGCGGACGATGAGGGGGAATAACAAGCCAATCTATCAAGAAAAACAAAGAGATAAAAAAATTGATATTAAGACGCTGAAAAAAGCCTGTCATAATAACAATGCAGTAGAGACTAAAGAGGCATTATTAGCCTGGGGGAAAGCGCATAGTTTAGGAGAAATAAGCCTACATTGTGCAGAACCATTGCAAGCTGAAATCCAAAGATTGAATCAATTTTTATACGGTAACAGCGGAGAAAACTGGCAGGGTGCTCACTTGTGGAAAGCGTTTAAAGCGCATCAACCAGAAAAAGTGAGAAAAAAGCAAAGAAATGGGGATGGGGATGGGGATGGGGATGAGGATGGCTTGGCGCCGTTGTATCTCAAATCCTAGAGGATAAATCCGATCAGAGTCTTAGGAGTCCAAAATTTATTTTGGACGTCCAAGATAAATCTTGGACTCCAGAGTCTTTTTCTGGTTGCCTGCTTGGACGCTCTGCGTCGTATCGTTGTTTCGCTCATTGCGCGGATTTCCCGAAACGAAGTCAAACTCAGTCACTTTTCTGGACAACTATATCTGAGGTTTTGACATTGGGATTCCGGCTCAATTATAGAAAATTTCTTTGAAAGTATCAAAATCAATAACTACACGGATTACATTTAAAAATGGATAAGTCAAAACATAGCTATGTAATCCCAGCGGTTAGAGATTCAATGCCATTAAGTTAAGGTTTTTTGTAGGGTGGGTAGGGGCAATCCCTTGTGGTTGCCCGACACGATATGGCATTGAGTTTGAGACTGGCTCTTGAGCAAGGCAGCATAAACGACCAAATTTCCTGATGTGGAGACACGGCTGCAACAATCTGTCGGGCTAAATGATTCAAACTGCTAATGATAATTTTATCATTAAAATCTGCTTTTGCGCTTGCCTCAGCCGCCGTTTGACCACTCCATTCCTTCTTGTAATCATCAGTAAAATTATTGCCCGCAATCACTTGGCTTCCCTTTTTCAGAGAATAAGTCGCCTGCGTGGTCAAGGTTTTGCTATTATAAAAAGTATATTTAGTCCCCTCATCTTTCGTTTTATACGACTTACGATAAGGTTTACTCTTAACCTGACCAATGGAGACAGAGCCAGTTAGGATTGTCTGCCCACCGCGTTTGACGACTTTGATATAGCCCTCTCTGGTAATCTCGCTCTCGACCAATTCTGCCAGTTTGGCACCATATTGCCCTTGAAATGGTTGGACTTCAATAGACTCAATATCAAAATCGACATCTCTCGCTGGCACCTCCGTTTTTGCAATTCCTCTTTTCCCACTACAAGCACTACCACATAAAACCATGACTGCCCCCCACAGGGCAATTTTAAATAAAGCTTTATTATTAAACATAGAAAATTTCTCCCATAAGTGGAGTCCAAGATTTATCTTGGACGAGTAATTTTATAATCAAGCGTAACGATTGACCAACGTAGAGGACGACCGTATTTTTTCAGCAGATACTGATTTAAGCGGCGCAAGGTAGCGCGAGCCTCAGCCGCTTGTAGGGTTTCAAATTCACCCGGTAAACCGACAAGCTTTTTTTTGACTAACAAGGCGACCACTAATCCCTTGCCGATTGGCTCTCTGGCGGTAAAATCAAAACCATAATTATCATCTGGAATAGTCACTGTTTGCCCAGCTTTGACATAACCATTGCGTGATAATCCTCGCTGCTTGGGTTTATCGTATTTGTTAGGAAAAATACGTGTCAACTGCCCAGCACTGTTAATGTCGAACAAAAACAAAAAGCCATTTTCTTGGCTAGTCACCTTGATTTGCATCGTCGAGCCCAGAGGACAAGTGGTGCATGGGAGCATTCGTAAGCGCAAGCTCGCAGGCGCGGAAATACGCTGGGTGGGAATCCAACCTCGAATATCATTTATAGTTTGTGCTCGCGCGATGGGTAAGCCCGTATTCAGTAGCGCGATTGTAAGTAGGAAAGCAATCTTTTTAGTCATGTTTATGTTACCTTTGAAAATCAAAAATTTTTTTTTGAAAACCGTTTTTATTGTTGCAGGACGCGGAGCGTGGGAACGATAATTAGGAGTCCAAAATTTATTTTGGACGCCCAAGATAAATCTTGGACTCCTTTAGTTAGAAATATACAAAATTATGTAGGGGCAATGCCCTAGTGGTTGCCCTTAACGGCGATGGCAGTGTAGAATAGTCCATTCTATCAGCAGCAAAACGGAAAACACAGGAAATCATCATGTCTCATCAAATACCTCTTGGATTGTCCGACTTCAAAAAACTCCGTGAAAACGGTGCGAACGTAGTGGATAAAAGTTTATTTATCAAAGAAATAAGAAATTATCAACCGTCCCACGGAAGTCTTGTTACTCCCCCGCCCTCGTCGTTTTGGCAAAACCTTAAATCTCTCCATGCTCCGCTATTTTTTTGAAAAACGAGAAGAGAGATTTAAGGGACTCTTCATTGAACAAGACACAGAGGCGATGCAGCACCAAGGGCAATATCCCGTCATTTTTCTGAGCTTCAAGGATTGTAAGTCCAGCGGAAAAATGTTTTGACCAAATTCGCGGTTTGTTAAATGGGTTGTACCTGGAATACGAACCACTTCTTTACCAAGAACTGCCAAAGAGCGACCAAACTATGACAAAATCACGGAAGAACGGGGGGATCGAGTGATTTATAATCCTTGGTCCGTGCTGAATTTTATAGCGAGTAGCGATAGGTTTCCTCGTCCTTAC
>JSZA02000050.1 GCA_000785145.2 Candidatus Thiomargarita nelsonii | reverse complement strand
TGTGATTGAAGACTTGAATGTGAAAGGAATGTTATCGAATCGGAAGTTATCTCGTGCCATAGCCGACTTGGGATTTTATGAGTTTAGACGGCAGCTTGAATATAAATCTCAATACAAAGGTAACTATTTGTTAATAGCTGATAGGTGGTTTCCTTCTTCAAAAACCTGTTCCAACTGTGGGCAGAAGAAAGAAAAACTCAAGTTATCTGAACGTGTTTACCATTGCTTCGCTTGTGGTCCTTCTGCAAGATCGAGATTTTAATGCCGCTATTAACTTGAAAAACCTTTTATATCAATAGGGTTGATTATTAATTTTCATTTTAAATACCGAGAGTTCCTCGGGAATCAACGCCTGCGGACAAGACGGCTCTGTTTCTGGATTTCCTTTCCAGAAGCAACCAGCTTGGTTGAAGCAGGAACCGAACCATGGTGATGTTTGTCCATAAATCGGAGAACGGTACATCATGTCATTGGACAAGCGGTGCAGAATAAAGTAAAATTTTGGCTATTTCCACAAGTGCTACAGATTACTAAGTATTGGCTGGAAAATTATTTAATTTGTCGTGATAATACCTTTCCACAATTGTTATGGTATGAAGAATTGAGACATAATGCAGCCAATAGAATCGTGCAACGTTTACAAACTCAGGCTGGTAAACCGATTTTAAAGCCCATTTTACAACCACGTCATGCGGAGGGTTCTACAGACAAGATTGATTATCGTACCAGTAAAGCCACTTATGTCACTAATCATAAATGTCATTTATCCCACGTTGTTTTAGACAGTGTTTGGGAGCGTCAATTTGCCCAAGCATTGCAATCTATAAATGAAGTCAAGGCTTATGTGAAAAACCATCAACTTGATTTTAAAGTGCCTTATACCTTTGAAGGTAAACAGCATCATTATATCCCTGACTTCATTGCTAAAGTGGATGATGGGCATGATGATTTATTGAATCTGATTATTGAAGTGTCTGGAGAAAAACGGCCTGATAAGGAGACTAAAATGGAAACTGTAAAAAATCTGTGGGTGCCAGCCGTGAATAATACAGGGCAATTTGGACGGTGGGCGATTTGCGAAGTGACTGATCCTTATCAGGCGATGGGGATTATTCGGGAGTTTGTTTAACAATAACATATTGATTAAAATGGGAAAACGTTTATTATGACTTTCACTCAAGATTGTGTATCAAAACGGGTTTATTTGGATGTTTGCGCCTTAAGCCGTCCGTTTGATGATCAGTCTCAAGTTCGGGTTCAATTAGAAAGTAATGCTGTTGCCCTGATTTTAGAACACGTTAAAGAAACCGAATTGGAATTAATTGTTTCTACAATTCATGATATTGAAATAAATCCCATTTCTGATTTAGAAGAACGCCGACAATGAATACTCTTATTGAACCAAATTGGCACACGATATCCGTTTGATTTATCAAAAACCCAACAACGTGCCAAACTATTAGTGACACATAATTTAGGTTTAGCTGATGCTACACATCTTGCGTTTGCAGAACAAGCACAAGCTGATTTTGTAACAGTAGATGATCGTTTGTTAAAACAGTGTCGTCGAGTTCAAGCAACTGTTTGGTATGGCACACCGCTAGCTTATTGTGAAAAGGAGAATTTAAGATGAAAGCAATGCAATACCTTCCTGAAGAAAATTTGGTTGAACAAGCCCTAGCTGCACTCATGAAAGCACTTGGACCAGTAGAAACCATGCGTTTTATCAATTTGCCTCGGAAGCAGCGCATAGAATCGGTAGAACGGCATCGAAAGTGGCAAGAGACACTTAACCAAGAAGAGTTTTTTAGTCAAGTATTTGGCTCACCTGATAACGATAATAGCTCCACAGTTTGATTTAAACTTCGTATGCATGAGTAGGTTTGCATGCAAAAACTTTAACCTCGAAACCCTTTTTGTTATCAAAGACGTACATGACGTATTTTTCATATCTACGCTCGCTGACTTTATTGCTAAAGTCGCTGATGGGCATGATGATTTATTGAATCTGATTATTGAAGTGTCTGGAGAAAAACGGCCAGATACTAAAATGGAAACGGTTAAAAATCTATGGGTGCCTGCCGTGAATAATACAGGGCAATTTGGACGGTGGGCGGTTTGTGAAGTGACGGAGCCGTATCAGGCTATGAGTACGATTAGGGAGTTTTTGGAAAAGTGATATTAGACCGATTAATCTCATTACTTACTAAATGGAGGAATCGAAATATGTCTAAAATTGAAGACATTATTTACCTTAATGTTGATTTCATTAGTATGATGTATGAGGAGAAAACAGGTAATCCTCCTGATACTCAATTGACACGGGGAGAAGGAAAAGGAGCTAAAGCGGGAATTCCTTGGCTCAGTACAAATATTTCTTCCACAGAAACAAAGTCATTTAAGCTTTCTACAATTCAAATGTGGAAAAAAATAAATGATAAACTCTCTTATCCAGAATTTGATGTTGAGAGGATTCAAGAGAATCAAAAAACATCTATAGTATGGATAGAGGGTATTTTTACTATTGGGAGGTGGGATACCACAAAACGAAAAACTACATTGTCTTTCGCAGAAAACGTGCCAAGAGAGGAGAGAACTAAGCCGACGACAGAAACTAGTGAAATTGTTGAAGGTAATGAATACTTTTATATAAAAGATGAATGTAAGAATGTTAATTTTCCACTATTAGTTAATAGTGAATATTTTTACTCAGGTATTGAGCAATTACCATCAATTGACTCCATATATCAGCGAAATATTAGTTTCCCCGTAAAAGCATTGGTTAAGGTTTTATATCGTCCTCTGTCAAAGGAAGACAGGGACTATAACTTTGAAGGACAAACTGAACATGAATTTATTTCATATCCTTATATCATATTGGAACAGGTTAAAGAATAACCATGCCCCGTAAAAAACCAGAACCCATCCAAATAGACAGCATCAAACACGCTGACGAGTCCCGTACCAATATTCCCACCAAGGAATTACGGGATTTTGTCGCCGATGATGAACATGAGCCGAAAATGAAATTATATCCGCGTAATCCTGATTTAGATCCCCAATTAGTTTGGCGAGGGAAAGATGAACAGGATAGTCAAGATTTAGAGGTGCCTGTTGTACCTATTTATATTCAGGAAAAAATCCATCCGCAAGCTCTGATTCAAGATATTAAGCAGTATGCTAAACAAGATAAACCCGCGACTTTTGATTTGTTTGGTAATGATTTTAATGATCTTGATTTTGATCAGTTGATTGAGTTTTATCAACATCAGCAAAAGTGGCAGAACCGTATGATTTTAGGGGATTCCTTACAAGTCATGGCATCGCTTGCCGAAAAGGAGGGCTTAAAGGGGCAAGTGCAGATGATTTATATTGATCCGCCTTATGGGATTAAGTTTGGTAGCAATTGGCAAAGTAGTACGCGAAAACGGGATGTCAAGGATGGTAAGGCGGACGATGTCACCAGACAACCTGAGCAGATTAAGGCATTTCGGGATACTTGGGAATTGGGGATTCATTCTTATTTGGCTTATTTGCGGGATAGGCTGGTGGTGGCTAGGGAGTTGTTGACAGAATCGGGTAGTGTGTTTGTGCAGATTGGGGATGAGAATGTGCATTTGGTGCGGTGTTTGATGGATGAGGTGTTTGGGGCAAAGAATTTTTGTTCTCAAATTATGTTTGTTAAGAATAGTGGTCAAACAAGTAGTCTTCTTTCTTCAAATTTTGACTATGTCATTTTGTATGCTAAAAATAGGGAAATAGTAAAATACAGACAGCTTTTTTATGATAAAAGTATTGGTAGTGAATATGCAGAAAGATATGATGGAGTTGAATTTCGAGATGGCACAAGAAAAAGCTTATCAAAATTGGAACGAGAAAACTTAGAAGGTGTGGATAATAAATTCTATACACTTCAACCAGCACTTTCGCATGGATTCAATAAAAACACTACAATTGACTTCATTTTAAATGGACGTACATATTTTCCAGGTATTACAAGACAATGGAAATGTACTTCAAAAGGAATGGAAAGACTGACACTGGCTAATCGCTTAGCTGGCTTAAGTAAGATGATTTATTATGTTCGTTATCTTAATGACTTTCCTGCCTATGCAATTGGTAATAATTGGAATGATACACAAGATAGGTTAGCTAAAGCATATATTGTTCAAACCGTACCAAAAGCCATCCAACGCTGCCTCCTAATGACAACCGATCCCGGCGACATAGTTCTCGATCCAACCTGCGGCTCTGGCACTACCGCCTACGTTGCGGAACAATGGGGCCGCCGCTGGATAACTTGCGACACCTCACGAGTTGCCTTAGCCCTTGCCCGTACTCGTTTAATGACGGCTAAATTTCCTTATTATAAACTCAAAGACTCAAAACAAGGCATTAAACAAGGCTTCGTCTATAAAACCGTTCCCCATGTCACCCTCAAAGCCATTGCCAACAACGAAGAAATAGACACCATTCATACCAAATGGCAAGAGCAACTTGAACCCATTCAAACCAAGTTGAATGCGTTACTCAAACAAGATTGGCAAGAATGGGAAATCCCCAGAGAACCAGAAAAGGCTTGGACTAAAAAGGCTAAAGACTTATTAGCGCAATGGTGGCAGTTAAAACAGCAACGGCAACAAGAGATTGATGACTCCATCGCCAAGCATTCAAGCACCGAAACCCTTTATGATCAACCTTATGAAGATAAAAAGCGGGTGCGAGTGACCGGCCCCTTTACCGTGGAAAGCCTTTCTCCCCATAGAATGCTCACCACCGATGCCAGCGTTGATGAAATAAAAGCGCAAATGCAGCCCCAAGTCAAAACAGACTCCTTTGAAACCATGATTTTGGACAACCTGAAAAAATCAGGCGTACAAAACACCGTTAAAAATGAACGCTTAGAATTTGACCGATTAGAGCCTTATGCCGGTAACTGGATACAGGCCGAAGGCGAATATACCGATAAACAAGGTGAAACCAAACCCGTCGCGGTATCCATTGGTCCCGAACATGGCACCGTCTCCCCGCTACACATCAAAGAAGCGACTAAAGAAGCGATTAAAGATTTCGATGTTCTTGTGATATGTGGTTTTGCTTTTGATCCCCACGTATCCGAAGAAGCCAAACACTATGGCAAAAAATTAGTTGTCTTATTAACCAAAATGAATCCTGATTTAACTTTGGGTGATGATTTACTCAAAAAAACGGGTAGCGGTAACTTATTCATGGTATTTGGCGAACCCGATATTCAACCCGTTGATACTGAAACAGGTAAACTAAAACCGTTGCCAAATGGGCAATATCAAATTGAAATATTAGGCGTGGACATTTACGATCCCACCAAAGGTATTGTCAAATCCCACTCAACCGATGATATAGCCTGCTGGTTTATTGATACCAATTACAACAGCGAAAGTTTTTTCGTTAGGCATGTCTATTTTACGGGGGCAGGCGATCCCTACAAAAAACTCAAAAGAGCCCTAAAAGCCGAAATAGACGAAGCCGCTTGGTCAGAAATCTACAGCACATCGAGCCGCCCCTTTGATAAACCGGCAACCGGTCAAATCGCGGTGAAAGTCATTAACCATTATGGGGATGAAGTGTTGAAAGTGTTTGGGGTGTGAATGCTTGGACTTGTGTAGCGAGTGTCGGATGCACCCTACGCGCCATTGCATCCGCCTTTTGTCGCTGAAGTACAATTAAAAGATGGCAATTGGGTTGGCTTTGAACACGTCCACCTTGCCCAAGAAAACATAAGTACTGAACCATAAATTATCTGATATTTTGGAGTCCAAAGCTTTAGCTTTGGAAGTGAGAAAAAACAACAGTCCAAAGCTAAAGCTTTGGACTCCAAAATGCTGGAAAAGTTGTGGTTCAGTACTTAGCGACGCCTTGGCGACTACTTATCAGTTTAGCCGTCTTACTGATCACAGTACTGAGTTTATCCCTGTTGGCAGTACGTTGGCTGACGCGCCCCTTAGCCATTTTGGCGGATGCCGCTGAACATTTGGGGCGAGACATTCACCACTCACCCTTGCAGGAAAATGGACCAACGGAAGTACGGCAAGCAGCTCACGCATTTAATACGATGCAGACGCGACTAAGCCGTTATTTGGAGGATCGTGCCCGCATTCTCATTGCCGTTTCCCATGATTTGAAGACACCCATTACACGCCTCAATGCCATTGGCGTAGGGGCAATCCCTTGTGGTTGCCCGCCCCTACAGAGGACCGCATTTTATGTTTCCGAGGCAAAAGTTTTCGCTGCGCGAAAA
The DNA here is from genome assembly GCA_000785145.2 of Candidatus Thiomargarita nelsonii. Classification (GTDB taxonomy): domain Bacteria; phylum Pseudomonadota; class Gammaproteobacteria; order Beggiatoales; family Beggiatoaceae; genus Thiomargarita; species Thiomargarita nelsonii_B. The sequence goes on along the minus strand of JSZA02000050.1, from coordinate 36,222 downwards.
CTTTTGCCTCGGAAGGCAATCCTTTATGGTTGCCCTTAACGGCGACAGCTTTCTCAAAGACTTGGATGAGATGCAGACCATGACGACGGCAACTTTAGATTTTATGCGGGGATTGGAAAACACAGAATCGGTCCAACCGTTGGATATCCGTGCCCTAGTGGAGAGCCTACAAGCGGATTATGAAGATATGGGGCTATCAGTGACTCTTGAGGGCGACACGCCACCCCCCTATCCGGCGCGTCCCCAATCTCTCAAGCGTTGCCTTGTCAACCTCATCGACAATGATGATTTTATAACAAGCCAACAGAATTCTCAAAGCAGAATGACAGCATCTCTGTGATAAAACATTAATAACGATTTTTCTGGCTCCCACGCGCCGGCGTTCATCGTTCTACATAAAAGTAGTACAACGGATTATAAGGTGCGTGGGACGCACCCTACGCTTGCTGCGCTGACATTCTAACCGTTTATCAGATGTAAATGACCATTCGTCTATCATTTTATATAAACTAAATGACATTATCTGCGATGCTTGAGTTATCGAAATAAAAAAATAGGAATAACTCAAACATGAAACCGGATCAACAATTAGCAGTGCTCATTGATGCAGATAATGCACAAGCCACCAAGATTGAAAGTGTACTATCAGAGATTGCAAAACATGGCATTCCCACGGTCAAACGTGCTTATGGCGACTGGACAAGCCCAAACTTAAAGGGCTGGAAAAATATTGTCTCTCAATTTGCTATCAATAAAATCCAACAAATTGCCTATACTGTTGGAAAAAACGCAACGGACTCCGCGATGATCATTGACGCAATGGATTTGCTTTATTCAAAAAAAATAGATGGCTTTTGTATTGTCTCCAGTGACAGCGATTTTACGCCTTTAGCAAGACGGATTCATAAGTCAGCTTTAAACGTCTATGGTTTTGGAGAGCAAAAAACACCTGAAGCTTTCATTGTGGCTTGTGACAAATTTATCTATACAGAAAGTCTTGGGCAGGCTCAGGAAAAAAAAGAGACGATACAATTGAAATCCGATACTCGATTGGTTAAATTGTTAAGGAATGCTATTGATGGTAATTGGAATCACTTAGGCGGAGTTGGACAAAAAATAACTAACCAATTTCCAGAATTTAGCCCTAGAAATTATGGCTACAAAAAACTGCTTGACTTAATCTTAGCCATCCAACTTTTTGAGGTGCGAGAATCAGAAAAGTCATGCGGAAAATCAGTTTATGTGCGCGATAATAGAAACTTATTCGCATAACGATTTTATCGTAACTGCTCAGCCTATAAAATCTTTAGTTTGTCATTTTTTAGCGTTGGCACAAATAATGCTAATGTTTTGGAGTCCAAGATTTATCTTGGAAGTGCCCAAGATAAATCTTGGACTCCTTTTATATGGCTCAATGTCATCATCAATTGACTAGGATATTTATTTATGAAAAAACCTATTTTAACTGTATTTACACTTTTGATTTTCGCAACATTTTCCCATCAATCAATGGCGTGGTGGGGGAGTAATGAAAAACCGGAAAAACAGTCTGTTGAAGAAAATCAAACAGAAGCCCCCTCTTATTGGGAGTCATTGAAATCAAAGGTGTCAGAAAAAGCAAAAGCGGTTGGAAAAATCTCTAGCATTGCAAAAGACAAGGTGGCAGAAAAAGCAAGTAACTTGCTAATTGATACAGAAGAGCTGAGATTTGAAGAGGTTTACAATAAGCCCTTCTGGAAAAATGATACCGTTTTTTGGTCCGCAATAGCGGCAGCGAGTGCAACAGCGGCTGTCGTTACAGTATATACTGCGGGAACGGGTGCGCCAGCGGCAGGGGTTGGTGTAAGTACTGTAGCCAGTTATTTTGCTGGAGGTGGCGCAGGTTCTTATATGGCAGGCCTATCTGCCGTGGGACATTTGGTTGGTGGTAATGCCATTACCGGCGCTGCTCTTCTCAATGGAGCATCAGCGGCAATCGTAGGTTATGGCGGTGAGGCTGTTGCAATAAAAGGGATAGCTGCTACAACCAAACTTGCTCTGGCTGCTACAAGTAAATTTGGTGGGTTTGGTTTTCAGTATTTATCACTTAAGAAAACAAGTGAAGCCACCTATCTGATCCAAATCATCCCTTCAAGTGAATTTGGAACAGGCAAAGTAGGAGAATTGTTTACTCGATTAAAAGAGGCCAATACAAATTTAACTGAAACTTTGGCTAAACATGATGAAACGAAAACTCAATTAAATTCTTCCTTTAACCAAGCAATAACGGTTATTAATGAAAAATATCAAGAACCGACGTTTAAAACTGATCGGACTGAAATGGCAAAAAAACTGGCACAACTTCGTACACTCAATGGCAAAATAATAGCTGAAAAGAAAAAAATTGAGGCAGAGCGTCTGACTCAGCAGTATCAAGTTGTCATCCAGGAAACACACGGCATAATTGAGGCTTATTTAAACAATAAAGCCTCATCTTCAAAGGAAAGCCGGACTGATGCGTTGATGGGGGCCATTTTACTTCATAGTTTAGGCTATAAAAAGGATTTTGTTAACTACATTAAACAATTTGAAATAGCTACCCAAAATGAAAGTTTTATCCTTTATCTTAAAGCGGTTGCATATCTCCTCGATAAGGATTTTGAGCTTGCGAGAAAATATGCTTTACAAGCTATGGATACCGAACCGGAAGCGATTGAACCCGTCATGGTTCTTATAATGGCGCTTGATGGATTAGAACAATATCAACAGGCTTTTGAGTTAGAAATCTTGTTAGAAAAGGAATTTGATGATGATCATTATGAAACGCCTAATTCTTTACTCACGGCTTACAACTTGTTGGGTGATATAGCCAATTCTCGCCAATTACCCCAAACAGCCGTCAAATTTCATCAAAAAGCCTTTGAGAAAACCAGTTTTTTTTCGGATGACGATGAAAAGGCACTCTTATGTTTGAAAATCGCCAATGATTATCATCTGTTTGGATCAAAACGAAAATCAACCGAATATTATGAAAAGGCTATCGCTTATGTAGAGGATGAAGCGTTGAAAAAGGAGATTAATCTCTTTTTCAAAGAGAGTATTCAGACACAAGTGGTACTTAAATAGCGCGTGTTCCGTTAAGGGCAACCACAAGGGATTGCCCCTACTGTTTCTCGTTCCTGCGCTTATCGAGCCGATACAATTTTGATACCGACACCGGCTTAAAAATCCGATTTTTTTAAAAAATCGGATTTTTTTTTGATATTTTATCGTTCCCACACTCAGTGCTCATCGAGCCGACACAACTCCATTTTGGACGAGGCGCCCAAGATAAATATTGGACTCCTTTAGCGATGGAGTCCAAAATTTATTTTGGACGAGACATCCAAGATAAATCTTGGACTCCTTAAAAAACTTGTGTCGGCTCGATGAGCGCGAGGCAAAGGAATGTATAACCTATAAATTTATTTTGTGTATCCCCAAGCCTTGATTTGTTGTCCACTTATCCCCATGAATTTTAAAAAAACATTCCTTTACAATATTTTATCACCTTATAAGAGACGCTTTGCATCACTAAACTTTGTCACTTGGAGTCCAAAGCTTTAGCTTTGGCTGAGTTCCAAAGCTAAAGCTTTGGACTCCAAATAACCAGACAAAATGTTGTCCCCATGATTTCTTAAATAAGTATAGAATATGATGCCAAATAATGAATTAATGGAAGTTGAAGAATTTGAGGTCGCTTCAGAAAACATCGTTCCTCCCTTTGAGCCTAAAGATATTGATATTGCTATCGAACAAAATAGTTTATCAACGATTATTGGCATGATTGAAGATAAAGCCATTGATATGAATACCGAATTTCAAAGGAGCGGTAACTTATGGACTCAATCCGTCATGAGTCGGCTCATCGAATCTATTTTATTGCGCTTACCTTTACCCGTCTTTTATTTTGACGCATCTGATGATAATAGATGGCTCATTGTTGATGGCTTACAACGGCTTTCGACATTTAAACGCTTTATGATTGATAAGAAGGATAAATTAACCTTACAAGGTTTAGAGATACTGACTGATCTCAATGGTAAAACTTATGAACAATTAAGCCATATTCTCCAAAGAAAAATGGCACGTTATCAAGTCACCACCTATTTGATCAAACCGGGAACGCCAAAAAGAGTAAAATATGATATTTTTCGGCGAATCAATACCGGTGGGCTTATTTTAACCACACAAGAAATACGTCAGGTACTTAATCAGGGACAATCAACTGATTATCTTAACAAATTGGTTAAAGATAGTCGCTTTACCAACATTATTCGTCTTAATGACAATCGAATGCAAGCGCGTGAATTAATTTTGCGTTATTTAGCTTTTTCCATGACACCTTATCAAGAATATAAGAACCCCAATTTTACCTTGTTTCTTGATGAAGCAATGGAAAATTTAGCCACTCTGAGTCAGGCACAACGAGAACAATTTGAAAATAATCTTTGGAAAGCATTGCAAGTTTGCCATGCATTATTTGGTGAACATATTTTTAGTAAATCCATCCTTGATGGTCATAAAAGACAAAACGGTGCATTATTTGAAGTGTGGACTGTACTCATTGGACAATTGAGTGAACGCGACATTAAACGTTTATTATCATCAAAATATCAGCTAATTAAAAAATTAAAATCCTTGTTGAAAACCGATGAGAATTTTTTTAAATCAGTTTCTCGTTCAAGTTGGGGTAAAAAGCTGGTGATAAAAAGATTTGAAACCATTGAATCGCTGATAAAAAAATATACCTCATGATCACGAATATTTACTTACAAAACTTCAAAGCTTTTTCTGAAGCTGAAATACCGCCCTGCCAACTCAATATTTTCACTGGTTTGAATGGCATGGGTAAATCGACCTTTCTGCAAAGCTTATTATTGCTCCGGCAATCTTATCGACAAAAGACCTTATTAGATAAAGGATTGTTGTTAAATGGTGAATATATTGAAATTGGCAAAGGCAAAGACGCTTATGCCATGTATGGTACCGCAGAAAAGCTTATTACCTTTGAAGTCGAATGGGATGAAGAAATAGAACTGCGTGGTGAATTTCAATCACGCGATGAATTGGATTTATTGCCCACCCATCAACTCCAAGTCTCTGATCAAAAAGTGTGGCAACAAGCCTTATTTCAGGATAGGTGGCAATATTTAAACACGGAAAGAGTGAGTCCCAAAACATTTTTTCCAGCTTCCGCTTATCATATTGAACAAATCCATACCTTGGGCAATCACGGCGAATTTACGACGCATTTTATTGCAAAAAATCAACGCAAAGATATTCCCATAAAAGCCTTAGCGCATCCAAAAGCAAACTCTTTGGCATTACTCGCCCAACTAGATGCTTGGTTGGGAGAAATTACGCCCAATGTTCGCTTAACTTCTGTTTTATATGATGAATTTGAAATTGCCCGATTATCGTATAAGTTTGAAGTCGGTGAAGAATTTACCGAGGATATGAAACCCACCAACGTCGGGTTTGGCTTGACTTACGTCTTACCCGTCGTTACAGCCGTTTTGTTTGCCAGTCCGGGCGACTTACTGATTATTGAAAATCCCGAATCCCATTTACATCCACAAGGGCAAGCTCGGTTAGGAAAATTGTTTGCACAAGCGGCAGAACAGGGAGTACAACTGTTCATTGAAACCCATAGTGATCATGTCCTCAATGGCGTGCGTGTCGCCACCAAACAACAGTTAATTTCACCGGAAAAGGTTGGTATTTTCTTTTTTGAGCGCCATTGGGAAACTGATGAACATTGCACCGATATTATTCAACCGATCATAGATGAAAATGGTCGAATTAATAAATGGCCACCGGGCTTTTTTGATGAATGGGGTAATCAGTTAGATGAATTATTGAAATAACACGCTATGGATATTTACATTTTTAATGAACTCTCAAGCCCTTTTGCAACGATAACTGAAGCTAAAGAGCATTTAGCGACTTTTATAAACATTTGCTTCAAAGCCCGCGAATTAGGTTTTAAAGCACTTCATTTACATGAAAATATTGGAAAAAGTCTTTATGACTTGCCAATAGCTCCAGATTACACAGTATCACAATGGTTGCAAGACTCAGAGGAAGATGTCAAAAATCAATTTCGAGAAATAATAACTAAAACACCTCTAATAACAGATGATTATCCCTTTGAAAAAGAACGTAATGAACGGTCAGAATTTAAAATAGAAATCAATCATCAAACACAATTCGCTGATGGATTAGGGGCTGCTTACTTATTAGAAACGCTTTGTGTGAGTTTTTTGTCCCATGATTTATGGGATACTGATGAAATAAAAAACGTTGAATATTATTATTTAACTGAAGAGGGTAGTGATGTCGTCACTAAAGAGATAGCGGTTAAACATGCATCAAAACCAGCACATTTAGAGAAACATCAAGCTTGGTTTGAACAGAAAAAGCGGGAAAGTCTCCAAAAAAGTCAAGATTTATGGAAACAAAGAAAAGAATTTTTTCCTCATTTAGTTTTATGTGGTGAAGTAGAAAAACAATTAACTCACTTAGGAATTCAATCAAAATTTTTTGACCAAATAATTGAAAAACTAAAACAACTCAATGAATATGCCCAAAATTGGCAAAATGGCTCATACAGTGATCAGATTGCCAAGCAATATGGACTTAATGTCAGTGGCGAATCAGAAGGTACACTTAAAAAATATGGTAGACAACGTAAATTCAGATTACCCAATAAAAAAAAAGAATTATTTGAAAAACATATTAAGACGGGGGATTTACGTTTTCATTTTTATCCTAATGAAGAAAGTCACACAATTTATGTCGGGTATATTGGTTCTCATCTAAGTACGGTTAAATATAAATAGCGAGTGTGCTTTAACTCCTAGACATTTTAAGCGTCCAAAACTTAGGTAAATATGAGCGGCAACATTGGATGAGTAGCGAATTTACCAATCCCCAAGATCACATCACCTAAGAAAAAAAAATATTAGGACAATGATGACACGCATACTAGCAATTTTCTGTTTACTCGTTTTATGCGAGGCTTACGCGACAACTAACGAGCCCGCTAAAAAACCTAGCACTGCACAAAAAATTGACTGCTCAGGAAAATACTGCAAAGACATGGTATCTTGCGACGAGGCTTGCTACAAATTCAAATATTGTGATAACTCAAAATTAGATCGTGACAAAGACGAGATACCTTGCGAAAACGTTTGTAACTACAAATGTAAATAATTTTATCATTCCAACGCTCCAGCGTTGGAACGATAAAATTTCCGTAACTAAAAAACTAATCGAATATGCCAAGAAAAAAGCGAAAATCAACAAAATCTACCACCTCGCAACCCGCTCTCCTCAACATACAAGAACGAGTCTCCACCGCCCCCTGCGTACCCGCCACTTCCTCCCGCTTTCGCTCTACCCACCCTACAAATATTATTTTATTTCAAATACTTAAATATTTATCGTTCCTTTGCCTCGCGCTCATCGAGCCGACACAAGTGTCTTTCCAACTTGAGCCTTCTATTTTTTTGAATACTGACACTGGCTTAAAAATAAATCCGATTTTTTTAAAAAATCGGATTTTTTTGATACCAACCTTAAAAAAAACTTGTGTCGGCTCGATGAGCGCGAGGCAAAGGAATGCCTGCCTCTTTGCTCCGCGTCGAATTTCTAACCTATAAATTTATTTTGTGTATCCCCAAGCCTTGATTTGTTCTCCACTTGTCCCCATGAATCCTTCAAGATGTTTTTTCTTTAGCGGAGAATTTAATCGTGACAGAACTCACTTGGCAAGGCAAATATAACAAGGATGGCAAAAAAAATGCCCCGCTCCGTATTGCCTTACCCTTTCAAACCATTGAAACCGTCAATGAATCAGCACAAGAACGGATAAGAACGCTTGACTTATTTGCTCAAGGCAAACCGACGGAGTGGCGCAATCGCTTGATTTGGGGTGATAAAAAATATGTGTTGCCGGCATTATTACCCGAATTTGCTGGCAAAATTAATTTGATTTATATCGATCCGCCCTTTGATACGGGAGCCGATTTTTCGTTTACGGCTAAAATTCACCCGCACAAGACAGAAAACGCCACCAGTTTTGTTAAACAACCAAGTATTATTGAGCAAAAGGCTTATCGGGATACGTGGGGCAAGGGGCTAGATTCTTATTTGCAGTGGTTTTATGAAACTGTGTTGTTATTGCGGGAGTTGTTGGCGGAGGATGGGAGTGTTTATGTGCATTTGGATTGGCATGTGGCACATTATGCTAAATGCGTGTTGGATGAAGTTTTTGGTTATGAAAATTTTAGAAATGAGATTGTTTGGAAACGTAGAGGTGGAACACTCAACAATTTTAAATCTTATGGTAGCATCACAGATATAATTTTTTTATATGTAAAAACAGATGACTACATTTTTAACCCTTTGCGTACTAAAGAATCAGAGGAAGCACAACAATATATAAAACAAAGGTTTGTTTATGATGATGGCGATGGTCGTTTATATAGTCGAGACCCTATAACAAATCCATCTTCTTCTCCAACACCAAGTTTAATTTATGAGTATAACGGTTATAAACCACCACAAAAAGGATGGGCATTTTCCATAGAAACTATGCGGAAATGGGATAGATTGGGGAAACTATATTTTCCTCCTGATAAATCCAAACGGATTAGAAGGAAAACGTTTTTAGATGAATATGAGGGGCAACCTATTCAAAATTTATGGACAGATATTTATGTTATCAATTCTCAAGCTCATGAACATGTAGGTTATGCAACACAAAAACCCGAAGCACTCCTAGAACGTATCATCAAAGCCTCCTCCAACAAAGGCGATTTAGTCTTAGACTGCTTTTGTGGCAGCGGCACCACCTCCGCCGTCGCGGAAAAATTAGGCCGCCGCTGGATTGCCTGTGATTTAGGTCGTTTTGCCACTCACACCACCCGCAAACGCCTATTAAGCAATCCCGATGTCAAACCATTTATCGTCCAAAACTTAGGTAAATATGAGCGGCAACATTGGATGAGTAGCGAATTTACTAATCCTCAAGATCGCATCAGCCAAGAAAAAAGTTATCGGCAATTTATTTTAAATCTCTATCATGCCGAAAAAATTGACGGTTATACTTGGTTGCACGGAGTAAAAAAAGGGCGCATGGTGCATATTGGCTCCGTTGACGCGCCCGTTGCCCTCGGCGATGTGAAAAACATTGTGCAAGAACTCTGGAAAAAGGGTGGCAATAATGGTTTGGATATTTTGGGCTGGGAATTTGCCTTTGAACTCAATGAAACCGCTCGCCAATTTGCCGCTGCCAATAACGTCGATTTGAAGTTTAAAAAAATTCCCCGTGAAGTGTTAGACAAACGCGCCGTTGATCAGGGCGATATTAGCTTTTTTGAACTCGCAGCCCTTGATGTCAGTGCCAAAGTCAATAAAAAGCATCAACGCTTAACCCTCACGCTGAACAATTTTATTGTGCTACCCGATGATGTTCCCAAAAACGTGATGCAAGCCATTACCCATTGGAGCCAATGGATTGATTATTGGGCGGTGGATTTTAATTATCACGATGACACCTTTCATAATGAATGGCAAAGTTATCGTACCAAAAAAAAGCCGGAGATTGATTTAACCGTTGCTCATTATTATCAAGAAAAGGGGACTTATACGGTTGTAGTGAAAGTGATAGATCTTTTGGGGAATGATACGACTAAGTTGTTAGAGATTATTGTCTGAACCTTGATTTTAGTTGTAAAACAACCAGATTAATCTAATCCATACCATGTAGTTATTTAACTGATTTAATTTACAGGATTTGAAAATGCCAAGAACGATAAACAAAGGTTTTACGAATTTTCTTTCAAAACTTACTCCTACGTCTGTAGAATCCAAGACTGCTAAGAATCATCGCGCTTCTATTAAAGCCTGTCTTAAATCCAATTTCAATTTTAGAGAGTTTTTTCGGAGTGGTTCTTTTGGAAATGGTACAAGCATTTCTGGACATAGCGATGTTGATTATTTTGTTTGTATTCCTAATTTCAGCCCAAATTCTAGAACATTTCTTCTAACTCAGGTGAGAAACGCACTGGATGGACGCTTTCCAAGAACAAGAGTGCGAGTGAGTTGTCCTGCGGTTAAAGTTCCCTTTGGTACAGAAGCCAAAGAATCGACAGAAGTGGTACCTGCTTTGATTGATACTTCAAAAAGCGGCTATCGAACCTATAATATTCCAGATTGCTATGGGGGATGGATGCGTTCAAGTCCAGATGCTCATAACGAATATGTTAGAAAGATTGATAACAAATTGAATGGAAAGGTCAAACCTCTGGTTCGATTTATTAAAGCGTGGAAATACTATCGGCAGGTACCAATTTCATCTTTTTATTTGGAGTTACGTGTAGCAAGATATGCAGAGCAGAAATCGTCTATTGTCTATGACAAAGATATAAAGCGAATTTTCAATTTTTTGTCCGATAACCAGTTGGCAAAAATGCAAGACCCCATGGGAATATCGGGCTATATTCATCCATGCTCTACGCCTGCAAAGTTAAAAGAGGCAAAATCTAAACTTGCTACAGCTTTGTCTCGCGCTACAAAGGCAGTTGCAGCGAGAGAGAATGATGTCAAAAATGCTTTTGATTGGTGGAAATTATTATACAATAACAACTTTCCAAGCTACTACAAATGAATACCATAATCCAAGATCAATTAACCCCAAAGCAACTTGATCGTTTGGCTGCCCAACGACAGATTTACTCAGATGTCAAAACGATCCAAGCCGTTTACATGATTCTTAGCGTTCCTTGCGTAATTGTTTGGTCATTGCTCATTGTTTTTATCCCTGAACTCACAAGTTATGCTGCCCTTTGGGGAATAACTGTAACACTTTTAGGGATTGTTATTTTTACACCTTGGCAGAATTCGCTTAAACAACAAGCTGCAAAAATACAGGAATTATTTGATTGTGATGTACTTCAATTAAAGTGTTCAGAAATGAAGGTGAGTCGTAAACCTGATACAGAAACAATTGTGGAAGCTTCTTCAAAATTTAGGCGAAAAGAGCCTGAATATGTATCCCTTAAAAATTGGTATCCTGTATCTGTTGGCAAATTGCCTATTGCTTTGGCACGTCTTGTCTGTCAACGAACTAATTGTTGGTGGGATGCTAAACTCCGTCGTCGCTATGCAATGGCTATAATTATTGTTGTTATAATTCTAACAATATTTGTATTTTTATTAAGTCTTATAGGTGGTTTTAGCCTAGACAAATTTATTCTAGCTGTGTTAACACCATTAATGCCCATTATTTTGCTAGGTACTCAACATTATATTGAGAACACTCAATCGGCTACATTGTTAGATGATCTTAAAGAAAGCACAGAAAAGCTATGGGAGCAAGCAATTTCAGGGAAAATAACACTTAAAATACTTGAAACAGAATCCCGTGAATTACAAGATGAAATTTATCATCATCGTTGTAAAAGCCCCCTTATTTTTGATTGGATTTATCGCATTTTTAGAAATCCGCATGAAGAGCAAATGAATAAAGGGGCAGATTCTCTCATAGAAGAGGCACTTAAAAGTCAAAAAGTTTGGCAGAAAAAATTTCCGTAACTAAAAAGCTAATCAAATATGCCAAGAAAAAAACGAAACTCAACCAAATCCAACACTTCCCATCCCGATCTCCTCAACATACAAGAACGAGTCTCCACCGCCCCCTGCGTGCCCGCCCTACGCGAGCTAGTAAAAACATGGCGAAAAGGTGGCTATAAAGGTGCAACAAAAACCACTAACGAATTATTAAATTATTGGTTTTACACCGATCACCATTTACCAACTGGCGGACAATTTCGCTACCACCAAGCCCAACAAGAAGCGATTGAAACCTTAATTTATGTCTATGAAATAGTTAAAGCGCGTCGTCGTCAAACCTTGCTACAAAAATTTGCAATAAATACCAAAGACTTACATTTACCACCTTATGATGAATTTGCGCGTTATTGCCTCAAAATGGCAACCGGTAGCGGCAAAACTAAAGTCATGGCATTGGCTCTCGTCTGGCAATACTTTAATGCGGTGCGTGAAAATGACGAACAATACGCCAAAACATTTTTAGTGCTGGCACCCAATGTCATTGTATTTGAACGCCTCAAAGAAGATTTTGCCAGTGGCAAGATTTTTCGTACCGATCCCTTATTTCCTAGACATTTTCAACTATTTTGGGAAATGGAATGTTATATGCGCGGCGAGGCTCAACGCACCCATAGCAACGGCGCATTATATTTAACCAATATTCAACAATTTTATGAACGTGCTAATGCCTCAAAAGAAGAAGAGCCCGCAGAAATAACAGCCTTACTAGGTGAGAAGCCCCAAACTAAAAAATTAGAACTTACCGATTTTGCAGAACGTATCGCCCAACATGAAGGATTACTCCTTGTCTTAAACGATGAAGCCCACCACACCCATGATGAAGACAGCGAATGGAATCAAGTCATCAGACGCTTACATAGCAATCGCCCCATCGCGGCGCAACTAGATTTTTCCGCAACGCCCCGTTATACCAAAGGCGGTTTATTTGCATGGACGATTTCTGACTATCCCCTCAAACAAGCGATTCTCGATAACATTGTCAAACGCCCAATTAAAGGCATTTCTAAAATTGAAGAAGCCAAATCAGAATTAGCCAGCGTCAAATATGAAGGCTTTTTAGTGGCAGCGGTAGAACGTTGGAAAGAATATCGCCAGCAACTGACACCGCTCCGAAAAAAGCCAATTATATTTATCATGCTCAACAGCACCAAAGAGGCGGATGATGTCGCAGATTGGATGCGTAAAAAATACGCGACTGAATTTGGTGAGAATAAAACGCTGGTGATTCACACAGACAGAAAAGGCGAAATCAGCAAAAGAGACTTAGACAAAGCGCGTCAATTATCCCGCCAAGTTGATGAACCTGATTGCCCCGTTAATGCCATTGTCAGCGTATTGATGCTGCGAGAAGGCTGGGATGTGCAAAATGTCACCGTCGTCGTTGGCTTGCGCCCCTACACTGCCAAAGCCAATATTCTACCAGAACAAACCATTGGGCGTGGATTACGCCTAATGTTTCGTGGTAGTCGCCATAATTATCGAGAGCGCGTTGATATTATTGGCAATCAAGCCTTCTTAAAGTTTGTTGAAGACTTAGAAAAAATTGAAGGGCTTAAATTAGACACTTTTCAACTGGGTAAAGACAAACTCAAAATTTATACCGTCATGCCGGTTGCCGAAAAACAAGCGGTTGATATAGCTATCCCTGAATTAAGTCCCACACTTGGTAGAAAAACATCGTTAGCAGAAGAAATTGCGGCAATCAACGTCATGGATTTTGACACGCCAGTATTGCCCATCAAAGCTAATGAAAAAGAGATTAAACAGTTCACTTATGAAGGCATTGATGCACTCAATAAGAAAAAATTATTTGAGCGCGTTTATGAAATACCAGCCGCCCAAACTCCAGAAGAAGTCATCGGTTATTATGCTCGCTTGATTGCCCAACATATCAAATTACCCTCCCAATTTGCCGCCCTTGCCCCTAAAATCCAAGAATTTTTTTGCATTAAAGCCTTTGGAAAAGAGATCAACTTATATGATGGTGCCGTGATTCAAGCCATGTCAACCAATCTCGCCAGTTATATTATCACTCAAGCCTTTGAAAAAGTCTTGCGTCAACAAATCATTGAAGAAATACAACCGACGTTATTAAGCGAAGCCAAACAACTTTCAACAACGCCACCCTTTCCATTTTCACGCTTATTATTAGAATCGGACAAAACCGTTTTTAATTATGTCGCTTGTGACAATGAATTTGAGCGTGATTTTGCAAAATTTTTAAACAGGGCAGAAGACATCATAGCCTTTGCTAAACTACCGGAGCAATTTGGTTTTAGCATTCAATACACCGATTCACGCACCAATCTTAGACACTATTACCCGGATTTTGTGGTTAAACGACAAGACGGGCAACATTGGTTAATTGAGACAAAAGGGCGAGAAGATATCGAAGTCAAATTAAAAGATGAGGCAGCAACTTATTGGTGTAAAAACGCAACTCACTTATGTCAAGTGACATGGGATTATTTGAAAGTGCCACAAAATGAATTTGAAAAATTGCAACCGTCTGATTTTGAAGAACTGCGTATCGCTTTACAACGAGCCTAAAATTTGATTCTCGTTCCCGGTGCTCATCGAGCCGACACAAGTCCATTTAGTACAACTGATTAGGGGAATAAACGGATTGTGTCTCGTTCCCACGCGGAGCAAAGGAATGCCTGCCTCGACGCTCAATGCCATTAAGTTAAGGCAAACCTACGGGGCAGTCGACGTTTCCCCGCTGCTTAATTTTTAGTCTAATTTACAACGACCTGCGAGGTATGGGTCTCCTCGTAGGTCTGATTTTTAGGCTTAACTTAATGGCATTGGCCTCGACGCTCCGCGTCGAAATTTTAAAATTTAAACTTAAGATCAACCTGAACGCGCTCGTAATCTATTTCCTTCACTAAATCCTTATCATTAATAAAATAAGTCACCGCAAACTTCCAGCCTTTAGCAATCATGTAGCCCAAATTTAACACATGTCCCTTACCATTAGTGCCACCACCGCTGAAGTCAGAATCATTAAAAGCCGCAAACAGCGCATCAGATTCAATTTCGCGGTAGTTATAGCCGAAATCCCAACTTCTGGGCTCCTTGGCTTTGCCGACTTTAAAACCGACAAGATAAGCAGTATCCTTATCTTTTACACTATCATCAGCAGCACTATTGACAACATAATCTACAAACAAAGAGACTGGTATGCCCACATTGAAGGTGATATCGCCAAACACTTCCACCTCATTATAATCTGTGACAAAATGTCCATCCACCAAAGTATTGCCAAAACTATCATCCTCAGCTTTGAGATAACCAAAATCAGTGATATCCCGATCTTTTATCTCTGTATAATCAAAATACCCCATGCCCAGGGTCATTTTCATACCATTACCCAACTTAGCCTTGTAGCCAAATTGTCCAGCAAATAAGAAAGATTCGTCATCTTTTGAGCGTTCTTCTATATAGAATAATCCGGCATTGAGAAAAAAATTGTTATCATATTGCAATGCAACACCTTCTGGTCGTATATCGCCATCCCACAATAAAGTCGACTTGCCAGGCTTGTAAAAGGGGTTTTTAAACTTGCCACCCTTGATTTTTAATCCGCTTACTGGTTTCCAAGCAAAAAAGGCCTGATCGAGCCGGATATCTTTAGTTGTCACTTGAGTATCTAAGGTTTGATTCGTAGAAGTGGGATCCTCCCCACCCGATGCCAACATTGCCCCCACATCCAGTGTGTCGTTGATCTTGGCATTCAAACCTATTCGTAAACGAAGCCGGTTGCGATGGCGTTCGTCTTTTCCATCTTCATTAATCAACTCATAGCGATAGCGAAAATCACCTTTTAACTTGAACTTTTCGCTCCAATCTGTTGCACTAGCGGGTATAGCGACAGCCAATCCAAGTAATGCCGCTATTGCTATTTTCCACCCGTTTATCATGCTACCTCCAAATACATAAATTCCTCGTTCCCACGCAGAGCGTCAATGCCATTAAGTATCGAGGGCAACCATAAAGGATTGCCCCTACAAACCGTGATTTTTCGTAGGGGCAATCCCTTGTGGTTGCCCTCGATACTTAATGGCATTTTTGCTCTGCGTGGGAACGAGAAACTGAGTAGTTACGTTTATTTTTACTATTGATTAATTAAATTAATTTATAAATAAAAAAATTTATGGCTATAGAATTTTCAATTTGCGCCAAATTTGTTTTGAAATATAGGAAAATGATATGACAAACTGATAACAGGTAATCAATCATGCCCATAAAACAAGTATTATCAACCGGCAAAGTGCCCGTTAAAATTTTCACCAATGATATCGAATCAGAAGCCGAAAAACAATTGCAGGCACTATCTACTCTGCCATTTATTTTCAAACACGTTGCCGCTATGCCAGATGTGCATTGCGGTATAGGCGCAACAATTGGCTCGGTTATTCCGACGCGAGGGGCTATTATCCCAGCGGCGGTTGGGGTTGATATCGGCTGCGGGATGTCAGCCGTCCAATTATCATTAACAGCCAAAGATTTACCTGATAATTTATCTGGTATTAGGGCACAAATTGAGCAAACAGTGCCCGTCGGTTTCGATATGCACCAAGCGCCCGTAGCAGCCTTCAACAAAATGGGCGAACAATTGGATGTGCTACTCCAAAAACATCCTGCCCTGATCAAAATGAAAAAGAATTTTCATGACGATTGGCGATTGCAAATGGGCACATTGGGAGGGGGCAATCATTTTATCGAATTGTGCCTTGATGAAAATCAAAATGTCTGGATTATGTTACACTCAGGCAGTCGCGGCGTGGGCAATATCATTGGACGTTATTTCATTGGACTCGCTAAAAGGGACATGGAAAAATGGTTTATCCATCTCCCAAACACCGATTTAGCCTATTTTCCACAAGGTACTGAACATTTTGATGACTATTGGCAAGCAGTAATATGGGCACAAGAATATGCCCTGATCAATCGTCAAGAAATGATGCGTTTAATTTTAGAAACCCTCTCAGCTGTTGATTTACCCCCCTTTGATCTGATTGGTGAAGCTATCAGTTGTCATCACAACTATGTGGCTTTGGAAAATCATTACAAATCAAATGTTTTTTTGACCAGAAAAGGAGCAATTAGTGCGCGAACGGGAGAATGGGGGATTATTCCCGGTAGCATGGGTACCAAATCTTATATTGTTCAAGGAAAGGGAAATCCAGACAGTTTTTGCTCATGCAGTCATGGAGCGGGGCGTAGAATGGGGCGCAAAGAGGCGCAGCGACGTTTTAATATCCAAGATATGATAAAGCAAACTGAAGGCGTGGAATGTCGTAAAGATGATGGCGTGATTGATGAAATCCCCGCCGCTTATAAACCCATTGATGAAGTGATGGAAAATCAAAACGATTTAGTAGATATTGTTCATACCTTGAAACAAGTGGTTTGTATTAAAGGCTAAGATAATCTTTTATAAGTACCGAACCATGAATTTTAATGTATTTTGGAGTCCAAAGCTTTAGCTTTGGACGTAGGTTTCCAAAGCTAAAGCTTTGGACTCCAAAATCTCCGAGAATTCATGGTTCAGTACTTAATAGCGACGCTCCGCGTCGAGTTTCATTCACCCATTGACAAAGGAAATACCGTGACTGAATTTGAAGGCCAAATCTGGGCAGCACAAGACAATGATGAAATCAACATAATTTGTACCACCAAGCGGATTAAAAAGAAAATTCAAGCGATTAATGAAAAAGGACGCGATCTGCGACTATCTGCTGAGAAATTGTTATGGCAACATCCCAGCCAAGCAACAGGACCAGAGGATTGGCAAGAAAAAATAACCAACATTCAAGCCACGGTAGAGTCGCTGGGTAACGACATTGATGTCGAATTATTATGGGAAAGTGCCCTAGAATTAGAACTCTCAGACATTAAAGAATTAGCCGAATTATATTTTGGGGAAGAAATTACCACAGAACATTTGATTGCCATTTGGCGTACATTGGCAGAATATCGCCTATATTTTAAGCGTCGGGGCAAAAATTGGGAATCGCGTACTGCCGAGCAAGTCAATGAATTAAAAACGCAACGTGAACGCGAACTGGCACGGGTTAAAGCGCAAGGATTAGCCCGTGAATGGCTACAACAATTCGCCAAAAATCCCCTGCCCATCTTCCCATCTTTCAGCGGAAAAGAAAAAGACGAATTAGTCGTCGATTTTTCTGAAGAAATACTACCGTTTGTAGAACGATTAGAAAGCTGGTTACGTGGCGATACTGATAAAGACGTAGAAGAGTTAATCAACAGCACAGCAGAAGGGATGAAAGTCACGCCCCGCGAATTAGTGTTTGAGATTCTACAAAAAATCGGTCGCCTACCTCTTGATGCCGATCGCGATGTCATAATAGCCGGCTTAAAGCCAGAATTTTCGCCAGCCATCAATGAAGCCGCCCAAGCGCTGCAACCCGCCGAAATGCAAAATTTCAGCGAATTTTTATTCAGCATTGATGATGAAGAAACCCGTGAAGTTGATGACGCACTGGCGATTGAGCGCGAAGGCTTACTTTGGAAAATCAGCATAGCCATTGCCTCACCGGCTACCGTTATTCATCGTGGCGAAGTTTTAGATAGAGAAGCCATGCGGCGCGGCACCACTGTCTATTTACCAACGCAAACCGTCTTGATGTTACCCGAACGGATTTCTTGTGACATTGCCAGCCTAACTGCTCAGCAGGTACGCTCAACTATTGTGATACGTGTCTGGCTGGATGAACAAGGAAAAATCACACAAAGCAACATCAGCCGAGAAGCCATACGGGTAGAGAAACGCTTGCATTATAGTGATGCAGATACTTTGATTGAACAAGGAGAAAATGAAACGGCTCAAGCTTTGCGCGACTTATTGCATTGTGCAAAACACTTGCAGGCTAAGCGGCTCGCAGGCACCGCCTTTAATTTGCAACGTCCAGAATACAAAATCAGTATCACTGATGGCACGATCAGCGTCAAAATGATTAATAAGGAATCAGCCAGTCGCCTACTCGTGGCAGAAATGATGATATTAGCGAACCATGTCGCCGCCAAATATGCACACACACATCAAGTGCCATTCATTTATCGACTTCAAGCCCCCCCATTGCGACCCATTACCCAGGAAATGACAGCCGATCCGCTCGCCCTTTATAAAATCAGAAAACTGATTAGTCGCTCATCACTCTCCTTACATGCCGGCGGACATAGCGGCTTAGGTTTATCCATGTACACCCAGATGAGTTCACCGCTACGCCGCTTTGCGGATTTAGTCATGCAACGGCAATTGATGGCACATTTGCTTGGTGAAGAATACCCTTATGATCAAGAAGAATTATTTCAAGTATTAGAAACGGCAGAACGTACAGCCCGCGAAGCGCGTTCAATCGAAGGAGATGCCAAAAGACGTTGGCTGATGCAATATTTAAAGCAAAATTGGGGCAAACAGCCTATAGAAGTACTTGTGATTGAAGAATTGAAAGGTGGCTATAAAGTGGAAATGCAGCCTTGGGGAGTAGAAGCCTATTTGGCAAGCTCAAAACATTTTACATTTGGCATGAAAGTGGAGACAGTTGTTGATAAAATTCGTGTAAAAGCGGGGACTGCTCGTTTAAGAATAGCTTAAATCTCAGGCAAGTCCAAAGCTAAAGCTTTGGACTCCAAAATACCTTAAAATTAATAGGAAATTACATTTATGTCTACACCAAGAAATTTCATACCTTTAAATGTTGCCGTTCTCACCGTATCAGACTCCCGCACCGAGGAGACAGATAAATCAGGCAAAATGCTAGTTGATGCTTTAACAGCCGTTGGACATCACAAACCGGAAAAAGTCATCGTGCCTGACAACATTTATAAAATACGGGCAGTGGTTTCCAAATGGATTAGCAATCCAGATATTCAAGCCATTATCACCACGGGTGGCACTGGCTTAACTGGCAGAGATTCGACACCCGAAGCGATTGAAGTACTGTTTGATAAAGCGATAGAAGGTTTTGGTGAATTATTTCGGGCAATATCTTATGAAGAAATTAAAACTTCAACCATCCAATCGAGAACGCTTGCCGGCGTAGCGAATGGCACTTATATATTTTGTTTACCCGGCTCAACGGGCGCCTGCAAAACGGGGTGGGAGAAAATTATCCAAGCACAATTGGATTATCGCACCCGCCCCTGTAATTTTGTGGAAATGATGCCGCGTTTGTTGGAAACGTAAATTTAATTTAAAAAAAAATCCGATTTCTTAAAGAAATAGGATTTTTAGATTGCTACTTAATGGCATTGACTCTCAATGAGATCATAAAAATGAAATCACACCCTCAAGAATGGGCTATAAAACCCCTAGTTCCCGAAGAAATTTATACAGATCGTGAAGATTTTTTGGACTATTTTTATCGTGCCGCACTGAACGCCCGACATCGGCGCACCATGTCCACCGTTTTGCTCGGACAGCGACGCATGGGCAAAACGGAAATTTTTAAACGAGTCATCAACCGACTGTTTTTTGAGCAGGACCATCATGCTCCTAAAGCCGTGATCCCGATTTATTATAGTTTTCAGGATAATATTACGGATCGATGGGATTTTGCAAAAAAATATGTGGAAAATTTTATACGCTGGTATGTGGCCTTTCGGTTGCGTGACAAAAAGATTTTATCGGTACAAACTGTTAAATGGGCTCAATTAAGACAAATTATCCACAACCAGTTAACGATGACCGAAGGCTTTGAAGGGGCCATTGAATTTCTTGAGAGTCTTCTTGATAAAGAGGTTATTATCCCAGAACAAGCCGCACTTTCTCATCCTCGCCAAGTTTCAGATTATGATGACAGTACCATTGTCGTTTTCTTAGATGAATTTCAAAATACCCGCCTGCCACACTATAATTTTGACGTAGTGGGTTATATGCAAGAAGCGGTAGAATCGCCTACTTGTCCCCATTTTGTCACGGGCTCAGCAATGAGTATTCTGGCGCGGGAGATTTTAGGGCGAGGCTCGTTATTTGGACGTTTTGACAATGAACCGATAGAAGGCCTAACGGGTTATTTTGGTGCCGAACTGACTGCCAAAGCGGCCAAGTATTATCAAGCCACTCTTTCACCAGAGATTGCGCCCGTGGTGGCACAGCGTTGTGGGGGTAATCCTTTTTATATCACAGCAGTCGTCAGACAAGCTGCAAAGCAAGGCATGTCGCTTTCAGATGAGCAGACGCTCAATACCCTATTAGCCGTTGATTTATCATCGGGATTTATCTGGAACGAACTATCCGATCAAGTCAATCGCTGGATTGAGCGAATTAATGACTATGGTATTACCAAATGGGTACTCTACTTATCCGCCTTAGAAGAAGGCGAAGAAATAGATATTAAACGGATTCAGCAACAGCTATTTGAACGAGATGGGCAAAAAATCCCGCCAGAGCGGATCAAAGAAGTCTTGATCAAATTGTCTCGGGGTGATTTGATTGATTACAAAGAATTTGGCGGTTGGTTTGGCAAAGTGAATGATCCGATTTTATTGGACTTTCTCAAAGTATGGGGCAAGATTGAGGTTGAAAGACAAGATCAAGGGCGAGTGAAAGAAGATTTACAGATAAAATACAGTCAGTTAAAGCGAAAAGTCAGTGATCTCAAGGGCTATTTAGCCGAAGTCTATATGGCGCAAATTCTGCTGAATGCTCAACGGCGTTCCTTGCCTGGGCGGTATTTTCATCAGGAAAATGACATCGAAGTACCGGATTTCACTTATGTCAGGCTCAGAGAAAAATTAGGCCCGGGGAGCCATTGCGAGATTGATGTTCACGGCGGTGCTGGTATTGAGCAATGGGTGGGCGAAAGTAAATGGATTGCTGGGCGAAAAAGCGGTATTAATGAGATCAAAATCTTGCTTGACAAAGCCGAAGTGGTGAGAAAAGATCGAGATGCGGAATTAGTACGTGTCTGGTTTTTTGATGCTGAGGGTTTTAGCAAAAAAGCGATGATTTTGATGCAGGAAAAAGGGGTTTTTTGGTCAACAAAAGAGGATTTGGATGGTTTATTGGACTATGTGAAATTGAGACGGTTGCCGACACTTTAGGTAGGTTAACCCCTCTTGATGTTAAATAAAAAAACAGTTAAGGGGCATTGATTTTAACCAATCCCATTCAACAACCCAATGCCATATCGTATCGGGCAACCATAAAGGATTGCCCCTACAAACCGTTATATTACGTAGGGGCAATCCCTTGTGGTTGCCCGATACGATATGGCATTGATTCAACAACCCCAATGCCAACCTCGACACTTTTTCTATATTGCCACAACCAAACTTTTTTGCAATTATTAAATCAATATCAAAAACCGTGCGCCGCCGCTACAGCACCGCCTTGATAAAATCCGCAAACGTTTGCACCTTCGAGAAGGCTTGCTCATCGCTTATTTAAGGATTATTTGGTGGCTTCTAGTGCTGGATATGGCTTTATTTCCAACCACAAGGCGCAGAACAGGATATATAAATCACTGTCCGCCTGCTATCCTAGTCATTTTTCTGAGAAAGATTATCATCACTGCCATTACGTTTAACGCAGGAGATGTGATGACTGAAGAAACCCCTTATCCGCATGTAGGAGAAATCGTGCATTTTATTGTCCATGCCTTTGGTTTATTTGGCAGGGGCGATGATTTGAGAAAACGTTTGAGCCGTTTTGCTAAAGAAAAAGATTTTAATATCGCAAAGGCAAACACACTCATAGACAATGCATTGCTGAAACCGCTACGAAAAATTGACAATGATGATGAGTCTATTCGTCGATTGTTGCAGCGTTGGAAACAGGGCAATGGGCTACCTGAGATCAGTTCTCTGCTCAAATTCAAGCACCTAAATAGCTTGGTTAGCTGGCTACTTTTAGCAAAAGCATGGCAACACACTACCCAAGTTTTTGCAAAAACATTTGGAGATAAAGAATTATTTATTAGACTTGTCCATAACCTTTATCAAAAAAAGCATGAAGGTTTTGATCCTGATTGTGTGCGAGTCAGAGTGGAACCTTTAGACAAGCATTTTTTTAATAATTGCTTGGCGCCCGTTTTCGAGATTTCTCTTGATGAGGAGAAAACCGTTGGCGATGAAATACGAGCCGCACTCAAAAATTTTGAGCAAAATGAACTTTCTCCCTATTTTCGCTATTTTTATGAAGAAGGTTGGGGAGATTATTATGCATTGTGTGCTGATTATGAACAAGCACTCAATTTTAACTTTTCCCGTTTTTTAGGTGTCATTGATTTATTAATTGAAGCGGGTGCTGATGTTAATAAACGGCAAAGTGATGTATCAGGGGATCATAGTTTTAGCAGTTTTACACCATTTTTGTTGAGTGCTAAATTGGGAAATATTGAGATTTTTCGCCGCCTGGCTGGCGGAAATCTGACTGATTGCACAGATTTAGATTTCACAATTATCACGCTCGCTTTGCATCTACACAAATTTGAGTTAGTAACTTATATCCTAGAAAATTGCGATCAGGATAATCTCCGCTCAATAGTGAATATTCAAGATAAACTCGAAGGCAACACAGCCGTTCATTGGGCTTTAAGAGCTTTTTTTATAGAAAGGAAATTAGAGCCTAAGTTTGAGCGGATATTGGAGAAATTATTAATTTTGGCGCCAGATTTAAGCCTCAAGAATAAAGAAGGATTAACTGCGGCAGAAATGGCGGCTAGGTGTGGTCTGTCGTCAATTGCGCTGGAATTATATCGTCGGGAGGTGACTCATGAAAAATGTTCAACAACCCCAACAAGCAAAATTAGCAGTGCTCATTGATGCTGATAATGCTCAACCAACCAAAATTGAAGAAATACTTGTCGAGGCGGCAAAACATGGCAAAGTCATTGTCAAACGTGCTTATGGTGATTGGACAAAGCCAAACCTAAAGACATGGCAAAAGATTGTCTCTCAATTTGCTATTGAGAAAATCCAACAAGTTGCCTATACCCCTAGAAAAAACGCAACCGACATGGCTATGACAATCGACGCAATTGATTTGCTTTATTCAAAGTCAAATGAATTAGATGGGGTTTGTCTTGTCTCCAGTGATAGCGATTTTACCCCTTTAGCGATACGGATTCATAAGTCTCGTTTGAGTGTCTATGGTTTTGGAGAACAAAAAACACCTCAAGCTTTTGTTGCCGCTTGTGATCAATTTATCTGTACGGAAAATTTTCAGCCGGCACCGGCTAAAAAAG
The DNA here is from genome assembly GCA_000785145.2 of Candidatus Thiomargarita nelsonii. Lineage (GTDB taxonomy): Bacteria > Pseudomonadota > Gammaproteobacteria > Beggiatoales > Beggiatoaceae > Thiomargarita > Thiomargarita nelsonii_B. The sequence continues at coordinate 12,343 of JSZA02000050.1, read as the reverse complement.
CTAAAAAAGCCAAAAAAGCCAAAAAAGCCAAAAAAAAACACGACGCAACATAATGGCAATACTCGATTACTCAATTTGTTAAAGCGAGCGTAGGGTGCGTCCCACGCACATTCTTGATGTCATTGTTCTTCGTTCTGCGATGAATCTTAATGGTGCTACGCTCGCGTAGGGTGCGTCCCACGCACAATTAATCTGCAATGACATCAAGAATGTGCGTAGGACGCACCCTACGCTTGCTACGTGATATGCCATTTTTGTAGGGGCAATCCTTTATGGTTGCCCTGGCGCGTTGGTGGCATTGCTCCTATCGTCGGGATCGAAATGACAGAAAAAAAATTTGATCATCGAATGTTATGACAATTCCGGCAACCGTCGCAATTTCACATAATCCAGTAAGCCATCTAAATCCTCTTGGGTTGACCACAAGATACCATGTTCTGACATTAAATCTAGTACTCTGTCAATTTGTTTTTTTGGAGTACAAAGCGGCAGCGTAGTACTGTCTGACAAAGCTAAAGCTTTGTACTCCAACCCCAAAAAAACAAATTGACAGAGTACTAGTGCGGCTTTCGAAAAACCATGATAACTAAAAAACCAGAGCCGCATGATGGGTTTAAGGCAATCTGAAAACCTTTAGTCACGGACAGTTTTTCACGAGCTATTGCTATCAACTCGTCATAATCAAGAATACCCGGCAAAATTTCCGGTTGACGCAAACGAAACGCCACATACCAGCGGATAAAATTTTCCACATATTAAAAATCCCAGCGATTTTCAAACGTATCCGGAAAGCTATAATATACCGGCACCACTGCTTGAGGCACTTGATAATCCAGCTCAGTCTTACCCATACGCCGCTGCCCTAACAGTACGGTAGAACCGGTACGACGAGTTTTCGCTTTTAAAGGATTCATTCTTTGATGAGCTGATTATTCTTCAACTTACGCCACAACGAGACTCGATCAATACCTAACACTTGAGCAGCGAGCGTCTTATTGCCCTTGACTTCCTTAAGTACCCACTCAATATACGCCATTTCCTGTTCCTTTAGGGAGGGCAAACTACCATCCTCCTTACGGCGAAAAGTCTTAATATCAAAGGCGCGTAGATCGTCTGGCAAATCTTCGAGTTCGATGGCAGCGCCTCTCGCCAACGCCACGCCGCCTGCAATGATATTTTCCAATTCTCGCACATTGCCCGGAAAACCGTAGGCTGACAGGCGAGCACTCACAGCAGGCGCAATTTCGCTGCTCGCTTTATTCATTTGCTTGGAGTAGCGTTGCAGAAAATACTGGCTGAGTAGTGCAATATCGCCCTTGCGCTGCGCCAACGGCGGGAGGTGCAGGGACACCACGTTAAGGCGGAAAAACAAATCATGGCGGAAGTGAGCACTATTCACCGCCTCTTGGAGATTGCGATTGGTCGCCGCGAGAAAGCGCACATCCACCGCAATGGGCGTGGTACCACCGAGGCGTTGCACTTCCCCCTCCTGTACCACGCGCAGCAACTTAACCTGCATGGAAGGCGGCATCTCAGTGACTTCGTCCAAAAACAGAGTGCCACCGTCGGCAACCTCAATAAAGCCCAGTTTCTGCGCCATCGCACCGGTGAACGCGCCCTTTTCGTGACCAAACAACTCATTCGCCAACAATTCCTCAGTAAAAGCCCCACAATTGACCGCAACAAAAGGCCCTTGGGCACGTTCACTGTATTGATGCAGATAACGGGCCAGCAATTCCTTGCCAGTACCGCTCTCCCCGCTGATGACAATATTACAATCTGTCGGTGCAATCCGCTTCGCGGTTTTCAACAATTTCTGCATCTGCGGCGCTTGGGTGATGAGCTGCACCCCATAGCTTGCCAATTGCTCGCGCTTATGGCGGTTTTCCTTTTTGACATGTTTCATAATGCAACACTACGTTAATATTTGTAACATTCGTTTTATAAAATACTAATATATTAATGGATATTATCTCATTACTGCGAGCCGGTGCGATGGGAGTGTAACATTTTGCAACGCTGCCTGTCAGGGAATTTACTTAGACGGTTTAGATAAAATCTAATATAAACATATTGTTATATATATTTATTGGCGTTGGCACGAAACATGCTTATTGAAAGCCGAGTTTCAAGACGTCCAAGATAAATCTGGCCGACTCCTCTAAAGTTACACTCCCTGACTGATGATTTTAAAAGAACTTCATCCTGATGAAAAACACTCTGGAATGTACTAACTCTTTCGGTGAGCTAGCGGTGAACTTTAAGGAATCCAAGTATGTTCTGCTAGTGTGCAGGGAAGGGCATGTACAAGAAAAGACGCTGCATTACGCGCTGAATGTCTGCAAAAGGATCGGTGCTGGTTTGGACATTCTTTGTGTGTCCCATTCTAGGGAAGTCGCACTACAAGAGATGTTGACAAATGTCCCACACAAGCTGATAGTGGTGAAAGGTGCCGAAGCACTGGTGGATTATGTCAAAACACATACTGCTGTTACTTGTGCTGTGATCAGTCATGCCGATAGCCTAGACATTGTTGGCAAGTGGTCAGCGGCGGATTGTCCGTTGGTTGTAGTGCTATAGGTTATTAAATACAATAGGAAAATTAATGTCTACACAAAAACGTAAAACTAAGACCATCAAGCTCCTCTTATGGGGCCTTTTCGTGGTGGGTCTCTATGTGGGTCTCTATATAGGCGAAAAACCGCTGGTTCATTGGACAGCGCAAGGGGGTTGGACTTTTATCGGGCCAATTGCCATCGCCTTTCTGTTTTCCTTCGTGCATGGCCACTTTACCGGTGAATTCTGGGATTGGTTAGGCATTAAACCCAAACTTTCTGGAGACAAAAAATAAGTGGAATCATTACCTACAAATTTTATTGATTTATATTTTCTTAATGTTCTTTACCTCTTTCTGGTCGGTTTTGTGGGCGGATTAGTCAGCGGTTTTATTGGCTCTGGCGGTGCCTTCGTACTCACGCCGGCGATGATGAGTCTAGGTGTACCGGGTATCGTAGCAGTGGCGAGCAATATGTGCCACAAGTTCCCCAAAGCCCTAGTCGGTTCCCTTAAACGTGCCAAATTCGGGCAAGTGGATTGGAAACTGGGGATAATCTTTGGTCTTTTTGCAGAAATTGGGGTGTTGATAGGGGCACAGGTGCAAGAACATATCCGTAATACTTTCGGTGATGCGGGTTCTAACTTGTATGTCAGTTTGGCTTTCGTGCTAATATTAGGCACGGTGGGGAGCTTTGTATTATATGATGCGTTAAAGTCTCGGAAAGACTCTAACAGCGATACTGAAGAAAAAACGGGTAAATTAGCTCGCTGGGTGCAATCCATCCATATTCCGTACACGATGGTGTATTTCAAAAGCTTGAAAGCCAAAGTGTCGCTGTTGTTCATTCTGCCGTTAGGTGTTGCTACCGGCATGTTGGCTGCCACCATCGCGGTAGGCGGTTTTATCGGTGTGCCCGGCATGATGTATGTTTTGGGCGCACCCAGCTTGATGGCTTCTGCGACGGAATTAGTGGTTGCCTTCGTTATGGGTTTAGGTGGTACTATCAAATTTGCTTGGAGCGGTTATGTAGATATCCGTCTAGCGATGATTATTTTGGCTGGCTCACTGTTTGGTGTCCAATTAGGTGCGATAGGAACGACTTATGTTAAACCTTATATGATCAAGCTCGTGATGGGGACAATCATGGTCATCGTGCTATTCAGCCGTGCCTTGATGGTACCCGTCTATCTATCCCAGCTTGAAATGATTGCAACCCTAGACAAGGGTCTTGTAGAGATTCTGAGCACTGTGAGTTTCGCTATCATGGTATTCGCTTTAAGCTTCGGTGCTGTGATTATATTAGGTGCGATGTGGCGGGGGCGGCGGGCATAAAGTGTTCCGTCTATAGCTAGCAACAACAATAACAAGGTAGGATGAAGATATGACAAGCACACAATCATCGCCTTTAGGGCGGCTTGAAAAAATTCTCTTAGCCAGTGATGGTTCAGAGTTTAGTGCAGGTGCGGAACGGGAAGGCATTAATTTGGCCCGTCTATTGGGTAGTCATTTGTATATCATGTCTGTGGTGAGTGGTTTCCCAGAATTTGATGGAGTCGCTCTCCAAGATATAATAAAAAAGGAAGAAGACAAGGCACACGCTTACATGGATCCTATCAAGTCCAAAGCGGTTGAGGCCGGTGTTAAATGTGAAAAGATACTACGTAAGGGTGAAACACCCTACCAAGAAATCGTGGATACCGCTGAAGAGCAAGATGTGGATCTGATTGTCATGGGCAGACATGGTAAAAAGAACTTGATGCGGCTTCTGGTTGGTGCGAGCACCGCCCAAGTTATCGGTGATGCCCATTGCAGCGTATTGGTCACGCCTAGAGATAGCAAAATTGAGGGTAAGAATATCCTACTGGCTGTGGATGGTTCGCCTTATAGTGATAGGGCGACCACCGCTGCGATGAATTTGGCTAAACGCTTAAAGGCGCCGATAACCCTGATCTCGGTCGTTTACAGCGAGCATAAGGAAAGCCGTCGCCGAGACGCCGAAACGGTGGTTGAGCGTACTAAGAAACTCTTGGAAGTGGAAGGTATTAGTGTAGAAAGTCGGATAGTGACGGGTAGATACGCTGAAAGCATTGTTGAAACCGCAAAAGATATAGGTTGCGATCTGATCATGGTCGGTAGTCATGGACGCACTGGCTTAAAAAAACTGTTGCTTGGTAGCGTCTCTGAGCGGGTGATTGGTTTAGCCCAGTGTGCTGTGTTGGTGGTAAAAGGATAATGATGTCAAAGAAATCCGATTTTTTAAAAAAATAGGATTTCTCAATGGTTGTACAAAGCTAAAGCTTTGTACTCCATTTATCTATCAACTTTGACAGAGACTTGGGAACGAGAAAAGGGCTATTGGCAACGAGACTGTAAAGCCAATAAACCACTATGTTCGGGTACAGCTCGCAAACCATTTTTAATATTATCTTGACAAGCACTGATATGGCCTTTATTTAGCTTATATTGAGCTTTTCCTTCATAAATGTCTGCAATTTTACCCAAATTTTTTTTAGCCTGTTCATTATTAGGACAAACTACCAAGACTTTTTGATATTTTTCGAGGGCATTCTCGACAGGCGGGTAAATATAACGCTCCTCTCGCATGTATTCCTCAGCGGTTTTTAAGAGCCTATTAACAACGGTAGATTGTTTACACTGTTTTTGTTTGGGTAAAATCCCTGTCTCTGTCTTTTCTGTTTGGTTTTCTGGCTTATATTCAGCGGCTAAAGGTGCCTCCTCTGATTGTTGTTTGACTTGATACCATGCGGCAAAACCAGCCACGATGCCAAGTAGCATGACTAAAAAAACCAATAAATATTTCGGTTTTTTCTCTGGAAAAAGCTCAGCTAAAAAATCATCAACTGTCCGTGTTCTCTTATTCCGCTTAAAAGCTAAAGCACGCAAGAGTGCCTTATTTTGTTGATGGTTTAAACCTTTAATCCGTTTGGGAAGCCGTTTTTTAGATTCAGCATCGATCGCGTTTTCTCTATTAAAAGGGTGTTTTCCTGACAATAATCCATAAGTCACACAAGCTAAGCCATAAATGTCATCACGCGGATCAGGGTCTAAATTTAATAACATCTCATAACTGGCATAAGCCTCTGTTAATGCCCCCAAGTTTTTTAGATCATACTTTGTTCTCTCCCGTTCCGACTGTTCTAGTGGTCGCGCAATCCCAAAATCAATCACTTTGGTATGCTTGGACTCGGACTCATAAAAAACATTACCGGGTTTGAAATCCAAATGCGCGAGTCCTTCTTTATGAGCGTATGCCAGTGCATGAGCCATATCTTTGATGATCGGCTCTGCTTCTTTGAGGGGCAAACCATTTGGGTGATTTTGAATGATTTCCTTTAATGACATCCCCTTTAAAAATTCCATCACCAGAAAAAATGTATTTTCAAAGCGATCTAAACCATATGCTTTGACAATATTAGGATGATTGAGCTTTTTATAGCGGTGAAATTCACGCACCAGTACTTTTAGCGCGTCAGGATGTTGCTTGAAATCTTGATTTAAAAACTTGAGAGCGACATGGCAGTCGCGTGCATCACCCTCCACCTGAATCAAGTCAACTGCTTTCCAAACCTCTCCCATGCTACCCTGACCAATTTCTTCTTCCAAGCGATAATGCTGATGGATGAGTAACCCGGCTTCAAGTTTCGTCTCATCCCCCACATTCCATCGGGAAGGATGAAGCCAAGAGTTGTTCGATTGACTGCTATCGGAACTAGGTTTCGTATCCATATTATTATTATATTATTTTTTTTTGTGATGTCCAAGTTTAAGCTGCTCAACAAACAAGCCAATTTGAGCGGCAATGCCATATCGTGCCGAGGGCAACCATAAAGGATTGCCCCTACAAACCGTTAGATTATGTAGGGGCGGGCAACCACAAGGGATTGCCCCTACGAAGTGGTTGCCCGATACGATATGGCATTGAATTTGAGCGGGCACCAAAGGAAATTCAACAAATTCTTCATGCTCAAATAAATCTTTTTCTCTGAAAAATCCCTTGATTTTAACGGTGGAATTTTGGCTCATTTTTGCCAAATCAACGGGATTTTTATTGGCTTTCATAAGCTATATACAAGCCAAATAAAATAATCATTGCACCAGCAAACTGACGAACAATTTTCTGTTGAGCTAATCGCGTTAACCAGTGCGCTGTCGCGCCAATCGTCAATAACATGGGTAAAGTGCCTAAGCCAAAAGATAACATTAATAATCCTCCCTGCCAAGCACTAGCGGATGAAAGAGAAAAAGCTAAAACACTATAAACTAATCCACAAGGCAACCATCCCCAGACTAAACCGAGCCCTAATGCCTGTAATGGATGCTTGACGGGGATAAAGTGCCGCCCCAAGGGTTCAATTTTATGCCATAATTTGGCACCTAGTTTTTCCAAAAGCGTTAAAATTTGCCACCAAGCACCTATATATAATCCCAAGGCAATCATAAAAAAACTAGAAATCCAGATGGCTACCATACGGGGATTCTCTAGTGGCAAATATTGCACAAATTGGGCACCTAAAAAACCAGTTAAGGTGCCAGCAAGGGTATAAGTCGTGATGCGCCCTAAATTATAAATGAATAAAAAGGAAAATAAGCGAAAATGAGAATGACGTACATGATGTGGTAAGCTCATCGTTAATGCGCCAACTATGCCGCCACACATGCCAATACAATGTACAGAACCTAAGAATCCCGCCAGTAAGGCGGAAAGTAAAGTCAATTCAGTTATCATAATTTATTTTAGTAAACAGCCTATCAATAGCCCCCATCAACTGTTTAAAACTCACCGGCTTACTCAAATACTCATTCACCCCCGCCTCCAAACAACGCTCCCTATCACCGGGCATCGCTAACGCCGTCAATGCGATAATCGGAGTCGCGCCAACTTTCGCCTTCGCACGAATCCGACGAGTCGCTTCTAGTCCATCCATACACGGCATTTGAATATCCATCAAGATCAAATCTGGATGTTCTTCTATCGTTTTTTCAATCGCTTGAGTTCCATCGTATGCCAGAATGATTTCATAACCCTTGGCTTTTAAATAGTCAGACAGCGTTTCGAGGGTGGTGAGATTGTCATCGACTAATAAAATCAGTCCTGATGAGCTTGGGATATTGTCAGCTTGGGGTTCGGGAGTGTTTTTCTGATCCTCGGTAATGGCTCGCAGAGGCAAGGAAACCACAAAACGGGTACCCTTGCCGACTTCACTTTTAACAGAAACGCTGCCGCCATGCAGTTCTGTTAAACGATAAACTAAGGATAAACCCAATCCCGTGCCCTCATAAGCGCGATTCAGCCCACTATCCAATTGGATAAAAGGTTTAAAGAGACGGACCATATCTTTTTCAGCGATACCAATCCCCGTATCCGATACAATAAAGTTAACCACTCCCTGCTCAGCATAGACTTCTAAATTGATTTGGCCGCCTTCAGGCGTAAATTTGACCGCATTACTCAATAAATTGAGTATAATTTGCAACAAATAGCGTTCATCCGCCTGAATAATTGTCAGCGCACTGTCATAGTTCACCGACGTTTTGATACGCTTTTTCACAGCCATCTCCTTAATGAGGCGCATACTGGCGTTACCAATCCCTTTGACCGAAACGGGAGACATTTCTAACTTCACCTTGCCCGCATCAATTTTAGCCAGATCAAGAATATCGTTAATCAGAGACAACAAATGACGACCACTTTCCTCAATGGTACAGATAGACTTGGTTTGTTGTGGATTGAGAAAACCATAAATGCCCTCTTGCAGTATTTCAGACAAGCTCAAAATACTATTAAGCGGCGTGCGTAATTCATGGCTCATGTTAGCGAGAAATTCATCCTTGAGGCGAGCGGCGCGGGCAAGTTCTGCATTGACAGCCGTTAATTCAGCCGTGCGATCTTTAATGCGCTGGGCTAAAGAGCTGCGTTCTTCGTACAATGCTTCTAATGCCCGTATCCGTCGCAATTCCGCCGAAGCCCGTGCGGCAAAAATTTGTAACATTGACTCGGTTTGTTTTTGACGAATCAGCGGCTTATCATCCATAATCGACATTAAACCGACTATATTGCCCTTGGCATTAAAAAGTGGTGTACCTGAATAACTCTCAACCCCCATTTTGACTGACAAAGTATCAAGCGGAAAGCTTTGTTGAACCGCTTGCGGATAGGTGCATAACACTTTATTTTTAATGACTTGTTCACAAGGCGAGTGGCGTACATCATATTCCACATTATCAACCAACTGGTTATCGCTCACCAAAAAAAGTGTTTTGATTTTATTAGGCGTATCCAGTTGACCGATAAAGGCATACTTGACTTGTAACGTTTTAGCAAGATGTTCAAGCAATGACTTGAGAAAAGTTGTCCCGATGTCCGCTGAGGCAACGCCTTTAACGATATTTCGTAGCGTTTCCTCTGCTTGTTGACGCTCCGTGATGTCACTAATCATCCCTAGTGCTCCCATGAATTCACCCTTATCATCAAAAAATGGGTTAGCACTGATCAGTGTCCACAATTGTGAGCCATCCTTGCGACGAAATCGAAAATCAAATTGTTCTTTAATGCCCTTTTTGCATTGTTCAAAATGTTGAACGGCTTCAAAACGACCGGCTTCGTCAAACCAATCAAATAGAAAATTGCCCTGCAATTCTTCAAGGCTATAGCCCAACATATCAGCCAGACGTTGATTAATAAAAGTGGTTTTACCTTCAGCATCTAAAACACAAACGCCTTCTTGTGTTGTGTTTATAATACGCCGATAGCGTTCTTCACTCGCCTGCAAAGCCTCTTCAGCTTCCTTTTGCGCTGTAATGTCCAACTGAATGCCCACAAAATGCGTCAATTTACCAGTCGCATCGTGAATGGGGGAAATGTTCAATTGGTTCCAGAATAAACGGCCATCTTTGCGATAATTACGTAAAACCACATGACAATTTTTGCCTTCAGCAATGGCTTTTCGCAGCTCATTTAAGCCAGGTTGATCACTATCGCTTTCGTGGAGAAAGCGACTATTTCGACCGAGCAATTCAGCAGACGTATAGCCTGTTATTCGCTCAAAGGCAGGATTGACATAAATTAATGGCATGTCAGGATGGATGGCATCGACAATTGTAATGCCTTCATAAGTTTCTGTGATAGCCATTTTGTACAATAGCAAATTTTGGCTTGTCATTTCCAGTTTGATCCTATTAAGTTACTTTTTACAACAACGCCTCAATAGCCGCTATCAACTTTTTAAAACTCACCGGCTTGCTCAAATAATCATTCACGCCCGCCTCCAAACAACGCGCCCTATCACCGGGCATCGCTAAAGCCGTCAAAGCAATAATCGGTGTCGCAGCAATTTTAGGATCCGCCCGAATCCGACGAGTCGCCTCCAATCCATCCAAATGCGGCATTTGCATATCCATCAAAATAATATCTGGATTTTCTTCTATTGCCTTTTCAATCGCTTGTACCCCATCCAGTGCCATAATGACTTGATAACCCTTGGCTTCTAAATAATCAGACAAGGTATTCAAGATAGTTAAATTATCATCCACTAATAAAATGCGTGCTGCTGAGCTTGCGACAGGGCGGATCAAAGGCGCGTGAGCAATGGGCAAGCTATCCATAACCGCCCAAGGCAAAGAGACAATAAAGCGGCTACCTTTACCAAGTTCGCTTTCAACGGAGATACTACCACCGTGCATTTCTGTTAAACGATAAACCAGCGACAAACCCAAGCCAGTGCCCTCTTCAGCTCGATTCAAGCCGCCATCCAGTTGCACAAAAGGCTTAAAAAGATACGCCATATCTTTTTCTGCTATACCTATCCCCGTATCTGAGACGATAAATTCAACCATAGCTTGCTCAGCATTACCACGGACTTCTAAATTAATCTTACCCCCTTTGGGCGTAAACTTGACGGCATTACTCAATAAATTGATCAAAATTTGCTTGAGATAGCGATTATCCGCCCGAATAATTGTCACCTCATTATCATAATTTTCCGAAATTTTAATACGTTTTTTCAAAGCCAATTGCCTAATAAGGCGTAGAGAGGCGTTGCAAATGCCCTCTGTAGAAACAGGGATCATTTCTAACTTCACTTGAGCCGCTTCGATTTTGGCGAGATCAAGAATATCGTTAATCAGAGACAACAAATGACGACCACTTTCTTCAATGGTGCGAATAGACTTAGTTTGTTGTGGATTGAGAAAACCATAAATGCCCTCTTGCAGTATTTCAGACAAGCCCAAAATAGCATTAAGCGGTGTGCGTAATTCGTGGCTCATATTAGCGAGAAATTCATCCTTGAGGCGGGCGGCACGGGCGAGTTCCGCATTGGCGGTGGTTAATTCAGTGGTGCGCTCTTTAACGCGCAGGGCTAATGAGGCGCGTTCTGCATACAAAGCCTCTAATGCCTGCATTCGCTCCAATTCAGCCGAAGCGCGTGCGGCACAAATCTGCAACATTGACTCAATCCGTTTTTGATGATTGAGTGGCTTATCATCCATAATCGCCATTAAACCCATCACCTTTCCATTGGCATTAAAAAGTGGAGTACCAACACAACTCTCAATGCCCATTTTGACCAATAGTGGATCATTGGGAAAATCTTGCTGAACGCCTTGAGAATAAGAACAACAGGGCATATCACCCGTGATACTCTTTTGATAGGGCGTATTATGTAAATCATATTCAAAATTATCAATCAACTGATTGTCGGCGATCATAAAAAGTGTTTTAAGTGACTCATCCCCCTGTAGTTGAGCGATAAAAGCATATTTGACTTGCAAGGTTTTGCTCAGATGTTCAACCAAAGACTTGAGAAAATTTGTCCCTATACTGCCTGCTGACACAATCTGCGCCACATCTTGCAATGTCTCATTAGCGTTGACTAAATCTTGCCAAGTTTCTTGAATTTGCCGCACCGCCGGACGAAAAAAGTATAATCCTTCAATGATTAAGACAATAATAATCAGCGTTGCTAAAATAAAAGCGAACAGTTTCACTTGGTTTACTTGAGCCAAAGCCTCAAGCTCATATTGATCCACTATAGCATCCATTTGCTGGACAAAAGCAGGTTGTTCAGCGAAGATTTGATCCACAAACACAGAAATATTAGCCGGATTGCCGACAATGGCAGTCAACAAATTTTGAGCGGCGACATTCATCGCCTGATAGTGCGGTTGCAAATCAGCAAACATTTGTTTAATTTTCGCACTATTGTTGCCCGGTAGCCCCATCTTGGGATCACCTGATTGTAGTCCAAGATGCGCTTTTTCCCACAAATAAAGTGCGTTACTAAATTTATCAACATATTCAATCTGTTGAGCAATATCACTCGATAATTGAATGGTCAATGCCGTTTTACTCAAATTTTCACTGAGCATTCGTTGTCGTCCAGCAATGTTAATAATGCGTGCATCGCTGGATTGTTGATACAGTGCCGATTGAATAAGAAGAACGCCCGCAATGGTCAACAAGGCAATGATACTTAGAGCTATAATATATAGCCTTGAACGGTAACTGAATGGTTGCTTTCTAGTGGCCATTTTTTTTGCACCTCGCCTATTTTATTAAGCCGCTATTTGTGTAGTATATAATAAACAAATATTTGTAGGGAAATTTCCAGATCACTCAACGCGATCTGGAGATTTCCTCGTTCCCACGCTCCGCCCTCATCCTTATACACAAGTCCATTTTGGACGATATGTCCAAGATAAATCTTGGACTCCATCGCGTTAGGAGTTCAAAATTTATTTTGGACGAGGCGCCCAAGATAAATCTTG
>JSZA02000047.1 GCA_000785145.2 Candidatus Thiomargarita nelsonii | reverse complement strand
AGGGAGAGGGAACCATCTTCATACAAAGATTGTTGAAGAGTTTCCATAATTTAGGTGTGAACCTCGCGTTATTAGCACTTACGTGCCCATTGCTTAATAAGAATTCAATATTAACACAATACCGAGAGTGAATCAGCATATCCAGTATCCCACAAGGACGATTTCAACTGGCGTTGGCTTCCCACTCTATCCTACCCGATGCTGTCGCTAAGACGGCTTCCACCCTCTCCTCTTGCAATCCAGCAAGTGACGTATTGACATCGTTTTTCCTCGTTTCTCTTATATGTTTATGCCTGCGGACTTAGATAATGTCTGTAATCGGGTGATGTATTAGACAGATGAGATGAGACAACCAAAAATCCCATTCCACATCACTTTTTTGTCTTTCGACCTATTTGACCGACCTTACTCAATTATCACGCTGGTTATGTTTCTGGAACCCTTCAACAGGATAAGGTGCTGTAACTGCTCACCTTATCTTTTGTAATATGGAAGAGATTTCCACAACTTTCCAAACTATCCGTAACGTTTGCTCCCATGAGCTTCGATGACCTTGCACTGACAGTTAAAACATCTAACCACCGGCCATTACTTTCTCCCAGTCTGCCTGGGGAGGCGAATCCTTTCACACCATATAAGAAATTTTATACACATATAAAGATTGTGTAAGTAGGCTTTATTTAAATTGTCTTCCCATCCATCCGAATTCAATAATTAGGCCAAAACGAGTCGCACCCAGTTAAAATAGCGACCATTATTTTCGGCATAAGAGAGCAATTGTTTTGCCAAAGTGGTTTTGCCGACTTGTCGTGGTCCACCTATAAAGACCATTTTTTTCTGTAAATCTTGTTCAATAGCAGAAGTTATATATCTCATGCGACTATTTTAGTGCCTACTTTAAAATAGTCAAGTCTGTTTTTAAGTAGGGTTTAAAATAGTCAGGCTAAGATGGGTAGCGCGTGTTTATTTTCCAAAAGTGGCTAATACAACTTCCATTAAAGCATTCACCGTATCAATGTCATCACTCAAAGGCTCAACGAGGGCCGCGCGACAGGCATCCACAGGATCGAAACCATTTTTGATGAGTATCGCCGCATAAATCAGCAAACGGGTTGAAGCCGCCTCTTCTATGTCATGTTCTTTAAGTTGACGCAGAGCATTGGTTAAATTAACGAGGCGTTGTGCCAAGCTTTTATCTATATCAGTCTCACCAATGAGGATTTCCTGCTCGACGCTGGGGCTAGGATAATTAAAACGCAAGGCCACAAAACGTTGTCGAGTACTCGGTTTCATGCCTTTGAGCAAATTTTGGTAGCCCGGATTATAGGAGACAACTAACATAAATTCGGGTGGTGCTTGCAAACGCTCATTAGTACGCTCAATCGGTAAAATGCGACGATCATCAGTCAAAGGGTGTAAAACGACGGTGGTATCTTTACGCGCCTCAACCACTTCATCCAAATAACAAATGGCGCCCTCACGCACGGCACGGGTTAATGGTCCATCACTCCAATAAGTCGATTCATGTCCAATCAGATGCCGCCCGATTAAATCTGCTGCCGTCAAATCGTCATGGCAAGCCACCGTATAAAGAGGACGACCTAATTGTGCCGCCATGTAGCTGACAAAACGGTAGGATAAGCCGCCATTCCCTTCGTCCTTAGATTCAGGAAAACAACGACTCTCCCCCGAACCGTGCTTGCTACTTTCATAGCACACGGCTCTCCAGTAAAACCTAAAATCAATTTTTCTTATGAGATTTAATCTCTTCAAATATTTGAGCTAAACCAGCTCCATCATACTTGCCATTATGTATATCCAAGTGGTGTTGTTTACAGAGTGGTACCTGTTTGCGGTTAATTGCTCCCAAGTACTTATCAAAACCTCCGTACTTTACACCAGATTTTCTAATATGCCTTACATGGTGCATCTGTACTCCTTCATTACTACCACATATAGCACAAGGGCTTCCTAAGCGGGATTTAGTTACTTTCCTTTTGTAAAGTAATCCATCTAATACTGCACTCCTTTCCCACATTGATACCTTGAAGTTATTGACTTTTATAGTCCAGTCAATATCATCTCTGATGCCAACCTTTTTATCTTTACCGTATTCAATTGTTAGATTATTTCCATAAGACTTGAAAATCTTAGCCATACTTGTCTTATACTTACTAGCTAGAGTTTTAGCTGCTGAATATCGGATTATGTATTCTACTCTTCGCAGTTTATTCCTGTTAGAGACAAAACTGTAGTAATTGGAGAGTCCGTCCAAAACGCTGTTGTGCGTTCTTATAATCTCCCAATCCTCATAATTAATATGATAATTTCTACATATTGGAAAGCCATTGCCCTTACACATTCCTGCTTTGTTCAATCTCTTGATGATACCATCCATATTCACGTTTAACTGAATATTATCAGACTGTAATTTCACTTTCTTGTTGCCACTTATTGTTGAGTGGTTGGCTTTGTTCATGCTGGTGTTTATTTCAACACCTAAGAAAGTAGCCCGTTCAGTTTTTGCATGTCTGATGAATGTTTTGTCTAAATTCAATTTGAGCTTGAGTTCATCCTTTAGGAATCTTTCCATGTCTCTTCTTATTTCTTCTGCTAAAAGTCTGCTTCCTGTAACTCCTATAATCCAATCATCTGCATATCTTATGTATCTAACTCTGACGTAGTTTGGGTCATCGGGCATTCTGGATTGTGTATTCCTTCTTTCCTTGTACAGTTCTTTCATTCTTTGTGGATTCTTATTTCTCCTTATCCTACTACTAATCCTTGTGTATGCTGGGTTTATCCTTCTTTCCGTTCCTTTAGTGTGCTTTTTACTCAGTTCTAAGGCATATTTATCCAGTTCATTTAGGTAAATATTGGATAGTAAGGGAGATAATATTCCCCCTTGTGGTGTACCACTGATATTAGCAACCTTGTGAACTTCATTTCCTTCAGTATATCCAGCTTTAATATACTTCCACATTAACTGTATGAATTTCTCGTCCTTGATTTTCTTTCCTAATAATTTAATTAGAACGTGGTGGTCGATTTCATCAAAGAAATCTGATATGTCACCTTCTATAAACCATTTAGTCCCGTTCCATTTACTTTTTACTTCTTTTAGAGCTGTATGGCAACTTCGATTAGCCCTAAACCCATGACTACATTCTTGAAAGATAGTTCCTTCTGGTGCATCATAAATGGCTTCAAGTATTAGCCTAATTACTTCTTGTACCACTTTTTCTCTAGGGGGTGCAATGCCAAGGGTTCTTGTATTTCCGTTTTTCTTTGGTATCTTAACCATTCTACTTGCGGAAAACTTAAACTTCTGAGTTCTTAACTCACTTATGGTTTTGTCTATCCAGTTTGGCGATATACCATCTAAAGTTTCGTTGTTGGCACCCCTAGTCATATTCCCATTTTTGGATTTAATTCTTTCGTAGGCAAGTACGAATATATCTGTTTTATATAAGATTCTGTATAAGCCCGTATTCTGACACTCTGGACGTTCTACATTTCTTGATTTTAGTATTTCTAATTCTTTTAAAGCTGATGACATAATCTTATGTCCTTTAAGTTAATTAGAAGTCGTTTTACCTATTCCCCTTCATTGCCTAGATTCTCTCTAGTTTCTCTTAGCATTACCTAAGACTTATAAGAATTTAATCTTGCAACTACTATGGAAATTCCGTTACCTTAGCGATTACTCGCCGTAGGCAATCCCTAAATTGCTTTAAGTACGTGACTAATTTGTGTTTCTATTAATCTTTTATTTGCGATTATAGTATTTTTACAAATTAATGGTACTCGGATAATCTATCTATCCTAAAAGTGGATGTCTGATACCTTAGATTCGTTATTCGCTGTTTTTGGTCTAAACCTATCGAGACTCAGTATATACTGAGAGGATATTTTGGTACAAAACTACTTTACCAAAATTCAGTATAATGTGGATTATAAATAATGTGACCACATAGGGTGCGGATCCCTTACCGCAGCTAACGTTCAAACAATCAAGTTTTAATCATAGTATCTTGTCTTGCAAAGCTACTCGCTTTAATTATTACAGCTAATCTTTGCTTTACCAACATGCTACAGTCCCCGTACTTGTTTCCAAGTAAAAGTGAGTTGGTTGACTTATTCAGATTTTCCTCACTGAAGCCCATACCTTGGACTACCACTTTAAAGCCTTATAGGCGCACAGTTTTGCCACATCCAGTTGGTCCCTTAATTAAAACCGGTAGTTGGTGACGGTAGGCCTGTTCAAATAGCGTGACTTCGTTACCGATGGGTCTATAATAAGGCTGCTTTACAGTATCCATTTTATTTTACCCCTAACGAATAGGCAAAACCAATTAGCCCCATGACGAGTAGCAACCAACTATACATAATTATTTTCCATTTCCAGCGCACACGACGTAAGCCCATAAAGTAGTCTACAACCATTTGCCCTTTTATAAGGGTGCTAAATAGGACAACAGTAACGATGGTAATGCCGCCCATTTCAAGTTTACCAACCACAAAAGCAAAGACGGTTAGCAAGATAAGTATCAACCATACATAAGTACAAGGACGTATTTGGGACATATTAATTATTTAGCGAATAATATAAATTAAAGGAAAGAGGATAATCCAAACTAAATCAACCATGTGCCAATAAGAGGCACCCGTTTCAACCCCAGTATGCTCTTTGGCACTATAACCACCCTGCCGTGCTTTAAGCAATATCGCGGTTAAAATCACCATACCTAAAATAACGTGCATAAAATGGAAAAATGTCAATGACAGGTAAAACATATAAAAAGTATTGGTACTCATGTTTATACCTTCAGAAAATTTTCCATAAAATTCCATCATTTTAATGACTAAAAAGATCGAGCCCATAAAAAGTGCGGCACCGAGCCAGTTGACACAAATTTGTGAACTATCATTTTTGATAGCAGTGACAGCGCGTACCACAAAAAAACTGCTGGTAATGAGTACAATGGTATTGATAGCACCGAATTCTCGCGTGAGGGTAGATTGACTGGCGTTAAATAATTCAACGTCGTAGCTACGGGCAAACGCATAGGCTATAAAAAAAATACCGAAAACTAAAAGTTCGGCAAAAATAAAAATCCAAATGGCGAAATCGCCGGGTAAATTACTTTGGGGTTGGGATTTTGAAATTGAGTTTACCATGTCTATGATTTAAGCTGGCTGTTTGAAAAGTGGTTCTAAAGAGCCACCGTTGCCATATTTAAGTGTTAGTCCATATTTTTTCTGTGCTTCAAACACACTTTTGTGTGTATTTTCCATATATTTCCAGACATCATACTGGGCTTCTTTGGCCAATTTTTTCTGGGTTTTTTCCTTTTCTTCTAGTAAATGGGTGGTTATCATCACATTTTATCCTGTAAAAAGGGGAGTCACGATTTCAGGCGTGTGCAACTAACTGCGCGTGTTAATAATTCCGGTTGTGAGGGTTGAGTACGGTTTATGCCTAGTAAACATTTTGCTAAAAAATATTAATGAAATTTTACAAAAAAACGTCTTATCTGATACTGAAAAATCGTTAAGTTAAATATTTTCTTGACAATATAAATTATAATTTAGTATAGTTTAAATCATAATTTTTATGTATCAAAGAAAAATAGTTAAATATTTTCTTGACAAATTAGCAATTGGTTTAGTATGATGCAACCCAACTAGAGTCAAAGGACTTTAGTTCAAGTAGCAGGTATTTGGTTCAGTCTGTAAAGTTAGACTGGTAAAACCTGAGACTGACAACAACTTACTTATTGGCGAGAACCAAGTCAATTCTGGTTGTTGTCTAAAGCTTTCTTCGAATTCTTTAGATCTTTGAGAGATACCTCCCCTTCGGGGCATGTTAGCGAATGGCAACATTTGTTACTAAAAATGTATCGGACAGCATTACCATAAAGTGGATATTGATCATAAGTGGATGCCGCTTGGCAATGATTATCAGGGAAACCTTGAATTCTTGCATATTCAATATTTGTTAAGCGACGAAAATCATCAGCAATTTTATAACGTTCATAATGCCTGCTTGTTGTACAGGTTAGAGTAGGGGCAACGCCAGAAGTACCAAAAATAGAATAGCCCATACGGGCACCACCTTTTTGGTTGTATAGAATCTCAACTCCGTTGAAATATCTATTCACTTCCTCACTATTCTTTATTCTTTCGAGGGAGTCTTCATTAAAGAAAAATTTCTTATCGGGATTTTTCTCTAAAACTGACTTTAGCTTTTTAGAATTTTCTTTTTCAGAAAAAAAGTCTATTTTTGCGTGGCAAAATTTACCGTTGAAAGCCAGCCCCCAAGTGTTAAATTTTGCGCCATGTTCCTTGATTTTTTTCCAGTGTTCAAAATTTGAAATGATTGATAATTGCTTGGTAGTTAGTTCACCAATATCCGGGCAAAGATAAGATTTAAGAATATGATCTAAGTGTCCAACTATAATTATTCTTTCTCGGTTTTGAGGTAATCCAAAGTTAACCGCATTAAGAAGCCTCCACTCTACTAAATAACCTAGCTTTGATAGCTCATCAAGAATGGTGGCGAAATGTTTGCCTTTATCCATCGAAATTAGACGCTTTACATTCTCAAGAACAAAGAATTTTGGCTTTTTATTCTCTAAAATTTTCGTTATTTTTTCAAAGAGAGTTCCGCGAGCATCTTCAATGCCAAGTTTTTTTCCGGCACTAGAAAATGGCTGACAAGGAAATCCGCCAGTTAAAAGGTCGTGATCTGGTATTTTGTTAAGGTAGTCTGCAACATCACCTTCTACAAAAACATCCGTTCCAAATTGTTTTTGGTAAACTTTGGACGCTTTGTGATCAATATCATTAGCCCATACTGTTTCTATATTTAATTCATCACATGCAATGCGAAAACCGCCTATTCCTGCAAAAAGCTCAATCGCTTTCATTAGAGATCACTCCAGATTTAGTACGATCATTTTTAGCTTGGTGCTACGGCAGAGTTGAGATGCGAAAGTGCCTGATAACGGAGTCGTCAGAGAGTGTTGGCACTTTCGTCAGCTCGAACGATTTGTTATCGGGCAGTGAGAGTGAAGCTACGCAGCACGATGGCACAACAAATAAAGCTGCGCTGCTATGCAGCTTTATTTTGTCCGAGTGCATTCGTTTGTTAGCTTTACCTATTCTAGATTTTGTACAAGCTGAGTAATATTCGGTACTTGCTTGTCGAGTTGTGATTGATTAACTGTTATAATTTTTCCTGCCAGATTCTTTTTACCCGCAGTAAGAGAAGCGATTGGTATACCAAGCGCACCCGAAACAATCGATGCCGTGTTTGCGTCGTTAACTTCGTACTGAAACATGGTCTTAAAGGCTCTACGAGAACTGGGTGTAGGAGATCCATTTGGATGAATACAGAAAGTTTGTGGGGATGATTGCCATACCCCCCATATTTCATCTCCGATTTCGTTATCCACCGTTTTAAAAGCGGAAGCTGATGAACTGTTCATTTGAGTTAAGCGGTTACCTATATACATATAAATATCTGGCAATGCCATGCGATACCGCGTTGTCTCTAGGAAGAAGTCTGATTGAGGGTATCCTTGATACCTTCTTACGCCATATACTAAAGAAAGCACAGCCTTTACTGCTCTTTTTGAAGAACCATCAGCTGAAAAAGGAATCAACAGTCTCTCTGCGGCCGTTAAAGCCAACTCGGTATAGATGGAAAAACTAGGATTACAATCAATAAATACACAACAATCCTCATCATTCCATGATGCCTGAATATCAGCAATTAAATCACGAATCCAAATGTGAACAATACGCCATGCATCTTGTGGGCCTGGAAAAGTTGCACTTGTGACTCTTGATGCTTGGATTTCTAATTGATCGTCTCCAACGACTAGAAATAGATTTGATGGAATTCTATTGTTATGTGTAGATACTTGCGTAATATAGCCTGCCCCTGAATTTGGAGACATATAAGGGCTACGAATTCTATCTTCTATGTAACCCGAGATCGTTTTTCGAGCTTGAGAAGAATGAATTTCAGTTAACCTCTCTTCTCCATCTACCATTCCTCCTAGCAACATAGACGAAGAATTGGCTTGGGGGCACATATCAATGACTAAAACCCGTTTGTCTCTGTTTTGACGCGCATATTCAGAAGCCAATTGAAATGTTAGATAGCTCTTGCCCACCCCACCTTTATTATTCCAAATTGCATAGATTGCCATCAGTTATTCCCACTCGGTTAAATGTATGCCCGTATTGTACTAAAACATTATGTATTACTGTTAAGAAATTATAATAACATGATATAAATCAATATGTTATTTATTGCATACTGGTTTGGGTTGCTATTAGAGCTAACGGCTGAGTTGAGATGCGAAAGTGCCTGATAACGGACTCGTAAGCTCAATGCCATTAAAAGGGCAACCATAAAGGATTGCCCCTACAAAAATGGCATATCACGTAGGGGCAACACCCTAGTGGTTGCCCTTAACGGCGATGGCATTGACTCGTAAGCTCGAACGATTGGTTATCGGGCTGTGAGAGCGAAACTACGCAACACGATGGCACAAAGTTTTCGTACAGCTCAACTCAGCCGGTGTGTAGCCGCGCCGCTTTTAGCTGTCCGAGTTGATGGCTTTGTTAGCTCTTTTTTGTTTAAGCATTTTGCTATTTGAAGTGATGGCGCTTGAAGTATTACCATCCCATCATAGCTAATATCTTCATCAAATAACCCAATTTCATTAGTTTGGATGAGAATAACTTTTTTTGATTTTTTTGTCTTCTTGGCTTTCATTAAATATGCAGCAGCCTCTGCTATCGTTTCGTTTTCTTTCTGAACACGAACTAATACAGGGCTATTTTCATAAGTCTCAACCAAGATTGCATCAATACCCTTATTTCTTTGAACAGGGTTAAAATTAATACCTTTCAACAGAGCTAAAGCGTCTTTGTCAGCGTTAATATAGGATTCTCTTCCATTTTTCAAAAGGTTTGAACTGGTTTTAACTGGGTTATCTAACCGATTTAGCGAAAGTTCAACCGCTTCGGATGATTTATCTATTCACTCACGCTCAAGTAACTTTGCAGCAACACAAGTAGTGCCACTTCCACAGAAAGGATCTAAAATGACATCACCTTTTTCAGTTGTCAGTTCAATAATTCGCTCTAAAAGTAATAAGGGTTTTTGTGTCGGGTATCCTACTCGCTCTTTTGCTTTTGGGTTTAAATAAGGTATTTCCCAGTTAAACTTGGCGATGCAGGTCACGACCCTTATCTCCCATGTAGGCAAGAGTTTGGAATGCACCCCACAAAGCCAGTCTTCAAAACCGGACTTGAGACTCTCGAACTCATCCGGCTCCTCGGTTTAGCATAATCTAATGCTAAGTAGAATATCTATCAATAACTTCTCTCTTTAATTGTGGGAGTTTCCCCCCGAGTCGATTTACTCCAAGAACTTTATAGTAAATCGCCTAGCTACTTAAATGACTTCAAATTGACCCTTTGTCATCATCCGATGCAGGTGTTATTATTCCTGCCCCTTTTCCGGTTCTAAGTACAGTAGAGGTATCAGTAGGTGGTTTAATGCCTGATGCAGTTGTTATTATTTTTCCTGCACCCCCTCCGAGACTAAGCACCGTATTGGTACTTGTAGGCATTTTTATGTTTTTCCCCTGATAAGCGGGTGCCATACCATTGTCCAAATACCCTTGCAATTCTGGGCTGATTTGGTCAATCTTTATCCCTCTGATACCCGGGTTCTCCCGATGGATTTTGTCGTGGCAATGTAGATGAACCAGCACTAAGTTCGTGTATTTATCCTCACCTCCTAAATGTCTTGGGTGAATATGATGTGCTTCTGGTAAATCTGTGTTTGTAAACCTACACTTGCATACCGGACAAATCCCATCTTGTCTCTTTAGCATTTTTGCTTTAGACGGTGTGATGTTGCCATAGCCTTTGGAAAGCCGTTCCGCCCAGTAGGCAGTATCACCATCATAATATGACCTATCGTAACCAACCCTAGCATAACTCCCCGTTCTTTCTTTGTGCTTGGAATATCCCTTAATATATTTGACGATTTTTCTGTCTTTACCTTTACCCACTATTTGGGCAAAAGTCCACTTTCTACCATTTACAGTACCAAAATATTTATCCGCTACCCAGCGTTTACCCTTGTTTGGGTGTCTGCGACAAGCCCATTGGTATAACCTACGCCAGAGGAACGTATCAAGTTTGCCGAATGCCTCACTCGAATGCACTGCTTTATAGTAGTTAGCCCATCCCGATATTTTGGGTTGGAGTGTTGCAATTAACTGCACGGGAGTTGCTGTCTTTAATTTCCAGATAGTATCACTTATTTCTCGGTAGTGACCTTTTATCTTATCTTTAGTTGGTTCGACTCGTAGTACATGCGTTGCCTTAGCCCTTCGTTGTTCAGTGGGAGTACCATTTAATAACTTTAACTTGTAGGTGCCCTTGACCCGATTTTCATAATGCCGGATGTGATGCCCTAGAAAATCAAAGCCTTCAGTCGAGTGAACAATTTTGGTTTTTTCTTCAGATAGAGTTAAACCTCTCACTTCAAGCCAGTTGCCAATAAAACTCTTGGATTCCTCAATAACCTCTTTGTCCTCATGGAGTACTACAAAGTCATCAGCGTACCTAACTAGGTCGATTTTTAGCTTATTTCTGACCTTGTAAGACTTTTCTATCCCCTCTTGAGTCCCTTTCGACTCCTTTTGAGATTTCTTTAGCTCAGTTTGAGCTTTCTTTATCTCCTTTTGGGATTTCTTAGCTTTTTTGACTTTGGTTCTTATGCTAACGGTTGTTGAACCGATTTTACTTTTCCAACCTTTTATTCCACGCAAGTGTTCAATTAGGTCAGTCTCCATTTGGTCAAGGGCTATATTGGCTAATAATGGAGATATAGTTCCCCCTTGCGGTGTTCCCATATCAGTCTGATTATAGTCGGATTTCTCCATATAACCAGCCTTTAGCCATCTTTTAACTATTGGTCTCCAGTGTTGCAGAGGCAAAAGTTTTCGCGCGCGAAAACTTTTGCCTCTGCATCAATTTGCGATGCTAGAAATTTGTGGTCAATGTTATCAAAACAGCCCTTAATATCCGCATCAAGAACCCATTTCTGTTTATGAAGTAATGCCCCCGCAATTTTATTAATTGCATCGTGGCACCCCATAGCTGGTCTAAACCCGTAGGAACATGATTCAAACTTCGCCTCATAAAACGGTTCAAGTGCAATTTTAGTGACTGCCTGCATTGCCCTATCCTTAATGGTGGGTATGCCTAAAGGTCTAAGTTTCCCATTTGCTTTCGGGATGTATATCCTCTTAGCCGGCATTGGTCTATATTTGTCCCAACCACGTTGGATTGTATCTAACATATCTTTAACTAAAGCCATTTTCTGTCTAGGCGTATTGACTTTAACTCTATCTACTCCGGCGGTGCGTTTTCCTTTATTCTCCGTTGTGACGGTTCGCACTGCTAATAGCGTTGCATAATACGAGTTTTGCAATAGGTACATTAAGCTTTTTGCCTTTTTGTACCGACCTGATTTCGTAGCTTTATAGATTCTCTTTTGCAAATTGAACACAAGTTGACGCACTTTGCCCCAGATGAAAGCAGAGTTTGTCCCAATCCCATCTTGACATGACCGATTCGATACTTTCGTATCTCGGTTTGTCGCAATGAGATACGGGAACCCACTCAGGGTTCGGGTATTGCCAAAGTATATCCATAATTTAAGTTAACCTTATCTGTTACTAGCTGGTTGCCCAGCATTTGTTCAATTGAATTTATAACACAATTATTCCGAGAGTGAATCAGCATATCCAGTATCCCCCTTTGACGGTTTCTACTGGCTTTGGCTTCCCACTCTATCCTACCCGATGCCGTCGCTAAGTGTTTGCACACTCCTCTTGCACTCCTGCAAGTGACATGTACATCGTTTTTACTCGTTTCTCTTATATGTTTACCTGTGGACTTAGGTTATATTCATTAATCGGATGTGTATCGGGCAACGCATATAGGCAAAGTCCAACCTACATACCTAATAACCATTTGACCCCAAAGAGTCTTTGATTACCGACCTTAAAAATATATCCATATCCATAACGCTTGCCCTTTTGAGGCTTTGAGCCCTTGCACTGGCGATACTACCACCGGCCTCTGCTTTCTAGCTGCTGCCTAGCTAGGCGAATCCATTCACACCATATAAGAAATTTTACATTAAGGCTTTGTTTTCCCTAGGGAATTAGGCCAAACGAGTCGCACAACATCACTCAAAGGTACACCTTTTTTTTATCTCCGTGTTTAAAATCACCCTTATCATCAAGTTCATATACTGACTTATTATGCTCGTCCCTTGTTCTACGCTGTAATATTTGGTCAATATTTGTTGTTTCTGAGTAAGAGGTATAAATTGGAATAAACTTGAAATTTTTAGTTTTTGAAAAAAAATAAATGTTTTGGTGGGTTGATAACAATCCTTTTTTTGAGTTAGTCCACCTTTTATAAGTCCAAATTATTTCTGATTGAAAGTTATTTGCACCAAATACCTGATCTAATATAGCTCGAATAATGTGTTCTCCACTTTTATCGCAGTGAACAAATATAGAGCCAGTTTCCTTTAGAATACCGTACATCAATAATATTCGTTCTTTTAGAAACTCCGCATATCCCGTATCACTACCCCAAATATCATCAAAGCTAAATTCTTGTTCTCTATTTTTCAAGACGTGCTTTTTTTCTGTGAAAAATGGTGGATCAAGATAAATGAGGTCAATTGTCTCTTTTTCAATTAAACTCATTTGCTCTAGGCAGTCACCTTTAAGAATGCTGTTAATTGTTTTCATTGTCTCTTCTTTCAGCAATTTCTGTTAGGATTAACTTCAAGTCATAACCACTTATTTTTGTAAGGTAGTTCCAAGCCTCATCACCAGCGTAATATTCACCATCAACACCACTATATATAGTTTTCAGGATTTCTTGAATTTTTATAGCTTGCTCTCTTTGTGGGTAATAAAACATCACACGAATTGGCTTATAGCCATGCCCCTTAATTACTTTAACTCGCGTATGCTCTTTTATAATATGATCTCCGTCAGTAGTGGCATCTCGCCATTTTAGCTCCACAGCATCATTGCCGTTCAGAAAATAAATTTCAAATGTTTTTGGTTTTTTTCCCTCTGTGTTTTCTACCGTAGTTTTACCTCCCTTGCTATTAGCAAAGAATAGACAAAGGGAGGCAGCTTCTTCAAGGAAAGAGCCAGCATATTTGTACAAAAAACGTCCAGTATTTTGGTATTCATCAATTAGTGAGCCTTCATTATTTGAAATTCCTAATACTCTGTAGATCAAGTAATGAGAATTATTATCAGCTTTCATTTCTTCTCGACGAGTATCAATCTTTTCTCGTAGATTATTAGCATACTCATCTGCTAAATTGCTAATTTTTAACTTCAATAAATCTAGGCAATTTCCAGATTTTATTGCCTTATCAATTTCTGCTCTGTGATGGTTGTACACATCAGCAATTAAGTCAGTTTTGTTTTTCCCTTTGGTTTCAATGCCCAAAATTTTGCAATAGTCATCTAATTCGGCTTTTTTGAGCCTTTCTACTTTCATATATTTAATTCATCAGATGCAATGCGAAAACCGCCTATTCCTGCAAAAAGCTCAATAGCTTTCATTAGAGATCACTCCAGATTACAGATAACGATAGCAAAAAACGTGAAATTTTTGGCTCGGAGCTTGATGCTTTTGTTAGGTTTTCACAAAAAAAACAACATAATTGGTAGGCACGACGGGACTCGAACCCGCAATAACTGTTACCTCGGGCATTACTCCAAGGCGATACTGGATTAAAATGCGCGCCAGTGATATACCCTTACTCAGAGCAAACATCTGCATCCTCAAATTTGACCAGTATCTTGCACAGTCTCGGTTTTACCCTTCACCGACTTCAGACAAACTTTTACCGGCGGCTCGCCATTTCGCCTTCGTGCCCATAAACATGATGTAGAAATAACTTTTTTACTACACAAAAAACTACTTAAATACAAATATAATCTCAATTTTAGACTTATTTCATACAGCGACATGAGTACAACTAATTAAAAAATTGCCAATAACGGTCATATTTCTTCTTAGCAAAATATGCATCGGTAAAATCTGTTTCGTCTTCAGAGCAATATTTTACAAATAATGCACATGCTCTTAGTTGTTCTGGGGTAAATAACGAAAAACGTTCTATATGGTACTTGGATAGAGTTTCGTTTTTTGGGTAGTGATCTAGCGAATATAGTGGGTGATCAAATTCTATTTCATCAGTGTTCCCGAAATGACGTAGATACCAGATCATGTAAGCGGGCAAGTAATAGCGCATACCAACCTTATCTACATAAGACAAAGCCGTTTGACATGATTTAAGATGCTCCGCAGGAATATCTTGCCAGTTACCAACAAAATCCTTTTTTCTGTGTTCTGCATCATTATCATAATCGTAATCATCATGTGCTTCTGCGACATGAAGTGTAATTTCCTTGGGTGCATCAACACCATCAAAGGCGTTATTTATAATTTTGATTAAAGCTTCTTTGTCCATTGAAAATATAACTATTTTATTAATTTATCAGTGGCACCGGTTTGTCTCGTTTATTAGAAGGTGACATTAGCGGCAATTGCTGAATAGACGCTTTTAGCAACAACTTCAGCGAGCCTAACAGGAACTGCATTTCCGATTTGCCTCATGCACTCACTCCATGCGCCTGATATATGATAATCATCTGGGAAAGTTTGAATTCTTGCAGCTTCTCTGACAGTAAAATATCTAACTGAATTATCATTAAAGCGGATCATATTTTCTCCGCCAGGGACTCCATGATCTCCTGCCTTTAGGGTTTTCGATGGCTCATCAATTGGGCTACCTGTATGACCGGGATAGGATTTTGCGCCTTCTTTCAACTGATGATTATTAAATATATTAGCATTCTTTGGACAAGGTAAATCACCGATGGCTTCTCGTACTGTCACCCAAGGTTTTTCTTTTGGTTGGAAAAGACCGTACTTATTTTGAAGTCTGGAAGCCAATTGACTTATAGCAGACGTTGGGCGGTCAGACTTTGAAACGCTGAGACGCTTCCAGTATTCACCAGTCACCCACTGCTCCCACAAGAGTGCATCTTGTGAATGTGTTGCTTTAGGAAAACTCCATTCAACACCAAGATCACTGCGAAAACCAACTATAAATACCCGCTCTCTTCTTTGTGGCACTCCGTAATCCGCTGCATTTAATAGCCTAAAGACAACGTTATATTTTAGCCCTCTACCCTTTGTGCTAGCAAGGCGAGAAAGGTGGCTCTCCCAATCTTCATCTTCCCTCTTGGTAGTGCTTGGATAAGTAAGCTGGAGAATTATGTATTCAAAGTATGTGCTAAAGTTTTTTCGCAATAATCCTTTTACATTTTCAAAAATAAAAGAGTCTGGTCGTGCTTCTCTTACTGCCCGTACTGCTTGGGGAAACATGTCACGGCGGTCATTGAAAGCTTTATGCTTGCCTCCAAGTGAAAAAGGCTGACAAGGTGGGCCTCCTGCGACTACAGAAATTTTTCCTTTATATTTTTTAAACGAAATATTTTTTATGTCGTCATGCTTAATATTCCAATCTTTAATCTGAGCTTGCCCGTCATCATGATTTTTAATCAAGGTGTCAACCGCATGGCGATTGAATTCAAGGAGCATTTTATGATGAAACCCGCTTTTAGCCATTCCTAAGGCTAACCCACCTGCTCCAGAAAAAAGCTCTATAGATTTAAGATGATTTGACATGATAGATACCTATTTTTTCCTTCATCAATCAACTTAACAAATGATTCAGATTGAAATATGTGATCTTCTAATTTCATTTATTTCCTTAATGTGATTATTTTTGAAGCCCCTAACGGCTGAGTTGAGATGCTAAAGAGCCTGATAACGGACTCGTCAGAGGGTGTTATCGCTCCAACTATATTGTTATCGGGCTGTGAGAGCGAAGTGACGCAGCACGATGGCACATCGTTTGAGGTACAAGCTTAACTCAGCCGTTATAGGCGCAGTGTAGCGAAGCGGCTTTTTTTGTCCTAGTGCAGGAGGGCGGAAATCCCGATACCATGACAGGGCAACCACAAGGGATTGCCCCTACAATATTCGATGGTATTGTAGGGGCAATCCCTTGTGGTTGCCCATTTTCCGGTGGTCTGGATATTTCCGCCCTCCTGCACTAGTGCATTCGTTTGTTATACCATTTTTATGGCAAATATTTGGAGATTTTGGCAAGAATTAGTCCGGCTCTTTTTTCTAGAAAATCAGCAAACCTACTCTCTCCCCACATACCTTCATCATCAGGTATCAAGTGCCTTTTAACAAAAGACGGCTTATCTGATACATCGTTGTTCATCCAATCTTTAAAAGGCTTTCCGTTTTTTATTCCTCGATTAGTTTTATAATCTATCAATTGAAAGTTTTTAATACTATTTATTTCATCCCACCCATATTTGAGGCTTGCTAATATTGACTTCGGCATAATATGGTCAATATCTTGATTTCTTATCGTTTGGTTACGATCATACATAAGGTAATACAAGAAGGAACGATCAAGAGAATCAAGGTTTTCTACTTTATAGCTTTGAGAAAAAACAACTGGGTGCTCAATATACACATTGAATAATGCTTCCTTTGGGAACACCATATTTTTGTGTTTTTTTATTTCTGCCAATAACTTACGAACGCCTGTCTTATAAGCTACCCATCCAGCTCCTCTACTCCGATAAACGCCATTTAATAAAGAATGATAAATCCATTTGTACATTATTGGATAATCAACATTCCCCGCGTCATAATTATCAAAGTAAACATAAAGGGACTTTGCATCTATATCTTTGTAGAATAAGTGATACGCAACAAAGAAAAGCGGTATAAATGACCGATTACCGTCTTTATAATAATTGTACAGTTCAGCGTGTATCAAAAAGTCTTTTACGCTCTTAAGTGTACTATTTATTCTGTCTTTATTTGTTATCGCAAATTCCGCATCTTTGCCCTCGATAGAGGCCATTTCCTTTTTATGGTCATCTTGCAACAAAAATATCAGCTTAATTAAGTTGTCTTGAGAAAGACCTATATCTTCATATTCTTCTAACATTTTCTCAAGGAATCCCTCCATTTCCCAAGAAAATCCCTTCAGTATAGATGCTACCAAATCAAAAGATGACAGTTTAGTTCCCCCGTCATTTAAGCGTCTAAATAATTCTACTATTCTTTGCTTATTTGATACCTCATCAAATGTTTTGTTAATTGAAACCTGCGACATTCCCAATGTTTTAGCAGTTATAATATTTTTGTAAAAAGCCTTTACATTTTTTCTAACATGCTTTTTCTTTGAGGTATCGTCTATTTTTCTTGACGAAATTATTTCATCAGCAACTTGCTCGTCATCGTTTGTATCTTTTAATCTTTTTAGAAGGCTACTTACTAAATACCAGTTATGCTCTGGCACTGGCCTTTCTGCATTATCTTTGGACTGCTTTGGCAACTTAGTTTCACTGTTCTCAAATTTGAATTCAAACTCAGAATTAAAGTCACTAAATAAGTCAAAGTACATTACTTTTCCATTTAGGCTTCCTTTAAGACCTATGTAAAAAGATTGTATCCTCTGTTGTCCATCAATCACAAAGAACTGTTGTTGTGTTAATTCTTCGATTTCACGAGACTGGATGATCCCCCCGTCCTTTGTAAATGGTCTATAGTTAAATAGTGGCTTGCTTCCTTTCTCCTCTTCAATAACCATGATTCCACCAAAAGAATCCCCTTTTAAAAGGGTATCGAATAGCAATTCCATTTTCTCTTCATCCCATACGAGTCTTCTTTGAATGACTGGAAGAACGAATTTTTCATCTTCTACTTCCGTTATTGCATCAGAAACTCTATATGCTTTCCAAATTGCCATTTTTTCTCCTCATTATTATAACGCCAAAGCTAAGCAGCGCCGCTTTTTGCGTCGGTTTCAGCGCATTGTTAGGCATTTTTTATATTTGAATTGGGACAGATTCATGATTATTAAGTTATCAAGTACTCTGATTCTTTGATTTGTGAGCAACAAAAAAACGTTGCATGCTTGATTTTTTAACTATGATTAATATACAATTATCATTTACCATTTGTTACATAAATTTCTATAAATTCAATAAAATTCATTACACCTGGCATATATGAACTCAGCCTAATCTTTTTACCACTCTTGCTAATTATTATGATACCTAGATAATTTACAAGATTCAATATCATTGATATTCATTGTAACTTTGTGACCATATGGTGATTGAAAATATATATTCTTATCATCAAACCATGCTTTTGCACGATACGTTTCGTTTATCCACAATATACAAATAACACTATAGATCACCAATACAATCAGAACCACTATATGTGGCCCCTTACCAGAAAAGTACGCTGAAAATGCAGAATATGTCAAATAAAATGCTGGCAATGAAAATAAAACCGAAACAACTTTTGAAAACCTATTGTACTCCATTAAGTACCAATCTTGATCAGATTTTATTCCGCCCCACATCATGCCTAATATCACTAGTGCAGGAGGGCGGAAATCTCCAGACCACTTTCAAACAGGGCAACCATAAAGGATTGCCCCTACAATATCAATTGCAGAGGGTAGGGGCAATCCCTTGTGGTTGCCCTGTCATGGTCTGGAGATTTCCGCCCTCCTGTACTAGAAATAAAAAAATCAATTTAAAAAGATAACTTAATGCAATACTCATTTTTTCTTATTGCCTAACTATATTATTATCAGGCAAATTTTCCCTGATATTCTATAGATATTGAGCGGAAATTCAGGCAAGTTTGCCTACTATCCAACTTATCAGGTCAATTTTACATGATAAGTTGATATTATCTGCTAACTCAGGCTGACTAAATAAACAGACTCGCCTCTTATCAGGCACGTATTTTGCGATCTCCGAAAGTCGTTTTTTAGTCAGGTAAATCCGACATTCCGCACTTGATATTGCAAAAAGACTGTCCCAGTCTAATCAAAAAAATACTTAAATACAAATATAATTTAAGAAACGTCTGCATCACTTTTTGCTGTCCGAGTGCCTGCGTTTGTTAGCCCATTCTTGAATCCCTAACAGCATCTAGTATATCTTGAGTTGTCGCTTTAGTTTTAATTCCAGGAACATCAAAGGGTGATGTTGCCTTTTTCTTTTTTGAGCTTAAAGAAAATAAAGCACCGTCTCTTCTACGAATTTCTATTTCCTCTTTTTGTGCGAGTATTAATAGCCTAGAGAGATTTTGACGAGCTTCGGAATAAGTAAATCCCTTCATTTTGTGTTACTTAAACAATTTTACAACGACGGATAATTTTTTTCAAGCTATATCAATTTGTACTTATTTCAGGAGCGATATTTATCAAAAAAAACGGGGACTTTCGCCCCCGCATAGATTTATTTCAATTTAGGCAATACTAGCTAGTTTAAGCAGTCGGAGCCTCTTCTTCTCCACCAACAAAGAAACTAGCGATGTAAGCAATTAGCCCAATCAAGAAGACAACGCCAGCTATCTCGCGCATCCAGTAAAATAAAACGACCTTTTCTTGCATCGCCATAAATGGTAATGGATTTTCTGACATTCGCATTAAATACACATGTAAAATACCCGCTGCGGTGAGGAATAATGTGATAAAGATCATCGAAACAGTCATTAACCAAAATGACCACATTTCCACAACTTGAGCTTTATTACTATTGGCAGCCGCTCGTCCACGCAGTAGAGGCATCGCATAAGAAATGATAGTCAACACAACCATCACGTAAGCTCCGTAGAAAGCTAAGTGACCATGAGCGGCTGTGATTTGAGTGCCATGAGTATAGTAATTTATTGGCGCGAGCGTGTGTAAAAATCCCCAAACACCTGCACCTAAGAATGCTGTCACTGCGGTCCCTAATGCCCACAAAACGGCGGCTTTGTTCGGATGCTCACGGCGACGACGGTTGATCGCTGAGAAGGCAAATATTGTCATTATAAAGAATGGTATTGGCTCCATAGCGGAGAAAATAGAACCCCACCATTGCCAGTATTCTGGCGTACCAATCCAATAATAATGGTGTCCTGTACCGATAATGCCCGTAATCAACGCCATAGCAATAATCACATACAGCCATTTTTCAACAAATTCACGATCCACACCCGTTACTTTAATCAGGACAAAGGCCAAAATACTCGCTAAAATGAGTTCCCACACGCCTTCTACCCAAAGATGAACTACCCACCACCAGTAATATTTATCGAGGACTAAATTTGAGGGATTGTAAAAGGCAAACAGGAAAAATACTGCTAAACCGACAAGCCCTGTCAATAATACGAGATTGATTACCGTTTTACGGCCTTGGAGTATGGTCATACCGATGTTGTATATAAATCCCAAAATGACAATGACAATACCAATTTTAATAATTGTCGGTTGTTCTAGGAATTCGCGTCCCATTGTCGGTAATATACTATTGCCAGTCATTTCTGCTAATTGTGCATAAGGTACCAAAAGATACCCAAGAATAGTCAAAACCCCAGCTACTAGAAAAACCCAAAATAATATTTTGGCTAATAGCGGACTGTGCAATTCCTTTTCAGATTCTTCTGGAACGAGGAAATAGGAGGCGCCCATAAAACCAAATAGCAACCAAACGATGAGCAAGTTGGTATGTACCATCCGAGCAACATTGAATGGTATCAGAGGAAAAAGAAAATCTCCAATGACGTATTGTAGCCCCATGATAAGGCCAAATAAAATTTGCCCGACAAACAGCCCAATAGCTGCTATAAAATAGGGCTTGGCAACGGATTGTGACGAATATTGCATCTAAGTTTTTTCTCCTTTAACCTTGGATATTAGGTGGCCAATTTCCGGTATTAATTTCTGAAGTCCACTTCAAAAATTCAGCGATAGCATCTAATTCTTCCTCAGTGAGGTTAAATTGAGGCATACTACGCCGCCCCGGGATACCATTTACAGGACGACTTTTGATAAATCCTTTAATAGCCTCTTTGCTATTACCAAAACGCTTATAAACATTGCCCAATTCTGGGGCAAAATAAGCACCTTCCCCTAGTAGGGTATGGCAACCGATACAGTTGTTATCTTCCCATACGGTTTTGCCTAGTACTACTTGTGGGGTAATATTTTCCCGATGATCACGATCTGGTAAAGCACTGGTGGTATCAAAGGTTAAGGCAAGGAACAGTAAGAAGAAAAATACTGATCCCCCATAATAGATGTTTCGTGCCATGGATTTGGTGAACACTTCACTCATCGGCAATTCTCCTAATGAAAAAACAACATAGTTTCAGTGATAAAAAATAGAAAATCCTTGATGTATGTCAAATTGTTTTTACACGACCACATCAGTGGATAATTTTTGTGGCATACAAAAAAAATTCTCATGTACAATAACACAAAATAGCAATTATGTGTCACTTTGTGTATAGTACCGAGCGTTTTTATAATTAATATAAACTTATTTAATCAAATAAATAATTATGATCAAAAAAATACCTATAATAGCATCCCTTATGATGATAATGTCGGCAGGCAATGCGACAGATAACGTCCTCTACACCCAACACTGTGCTAGTTGTCACGGTGCTGATCGCTTAGGCGGAACGGGGCCGGCTTTGTTGCCCGGAAATTTGAGCCGCTTGCGGCGTAGCAAGGCTAATGCTGTCATTAAACAAAAACAGCCCGCCACCCAAATGCCGGCTTTTGCAGACAAGCTCACCGATCCACAGATTCAAGCGCTAGTCAATTATATCTATACGCCCCTGCCAGAAATTCCCCGTATGGGAATGGGGGAAATTAAGGCCACCCATGTCATCCATTATGGCGACGCTCAGTTGCGAAATAAACCTGTGTATGATGCGGACCCTTTGAATTTGTTTTTGGTGGTGGAGAAAGGCGATCATCATGTAACGGTATTGGATGGGGATAAATTAGAACCGATTTATCGTTTTGCCAGCCGTTTTGCGCTGCACGGTGGGTTGAAGTATTCATCAGATGGGCGTTTTGTTTACCTAGCCTCACGCGATGGTTGGATTGGTAAGTTTGATTTGTACAATCTGAAAATGGTGGCGGAAATTCGCGCGGGTATTAACACTCGTAATCTGGCCGTTTCTGGGGATGACCGTTATGTGATGGTGGCTAATTATTTACCTCATACTTTAGTGGTATTAGATGCTCGTGATTTGTCGCCAATCAAAGTCATAGATGTGGGTGACGGGACGGGTAAAACTTCGCGGGTAAGTGCTGTCTATACTGCATCACCTCGTCATAGTTTTATTGCGGCTTTAAAAGACATAAAAGAAGTATGGGAAATTCCTTATAGCCACAAAGCAGAAGCATTGCCTGTCTATCGAGGACCAATGCATGATTATCGTCAAGACTCAGGGGAAGAACAGCTCATTGAGCAACAAGAATTTCCTATCCGCCGCATTAAATTGGATAATTTTTTAGATGATTTTTTCTTTGATCAGGATTATTTGCATCTGATTGGTGCCGCACGAGATGGGGCAAAAGGGCAGGTGGTTAACCTCATTGTAGGGCGTAAGATTGCGGAGTTAGATTTGCCGGGTATGCCTCATCTTGGTTCTGGTATTATTTGGGATTATCAAGGTAAGTCAGTGTTAGCAACGCCAAATCTCAAAGAAAGCGTGGTGAGTGTGATAGATATGGGGACTTGGAAAACGATTAAGCGTATTGAAACTTTGGGACCAGGCTTTTTTATGCGTAGTCATGAAAATACTCGTTATGCTTGGGTAGATGTATTTTTTGGCCCGAACAAAGATGCAGTGCATGTGATTGATAAGTCCACGCTAGAGATTGTTAAAACGCTACGCCCGGTACCGGGTAAAACGGCCGCCCATGTAGAATTTGATCGTTATGGGCGGTATGTTTTACTGAGTATATGGGATTTGGAGGGGGCATTGATAGTTTATGATGCCGCCACCTTGAAAGAAGTCAAACGGCTTCCGATGCGTAAACCTTCTGGCAAGTATAATGTTTATAATAAAATCCACCTCTCTAGTGGAACTAGCCATTAGACTTGTCCCTAAATAACTTAAATAAATAAGGGGATTAGTTTAAAGGACGTCCAAAATAAATTTTGGACTCCTAAAGCGAAAGTCACGCCTCTTTCATAAAATAATGGGCTGTGACTGCAACTATCACTCCACTCATAGTCGCCGTTTCTGGACTATCAAACAAATAATAAGCGATGGCTGTCGTACTAACGCCTACAGTAATGCCAATGATAATACTCACCATGAGACGGGGTGCATGGGGGCGTAATGATGGCGAAAAGCGTTGAATGAGCCACCAGATGAATGAAACCAGCAAGATGACACTCACAATAATCACGACGGCTTTGATGATCCAAGAAGACATTTTTGAAAAGTCAAAAGCTTTGTCTCCATTTTCAGAAACAGGCATGATCGGTTCAACCGGTGATTCAGGTGTTTTTGTCTCGGCAGCAACGCGCTTTATTTCCCAGAGTTTGACCATTTGCCATTTGGAGAAATGGCAACCGAATAAATATCACCTTGAGATGCTGCCAAACTATGCCGTAACCGGGCGGATTCCACATCCCATATTTTGATTGTCTTATCTTTGCTACCAGACGCGAGCCATTTGCCATTTGGGGCAAAAGCAACTGAATAGACTTCATCTTTATGCCCTTTTAATGTATGTTGCAATCGCCCTGAGCTGACATCCCATAATTTGACGGTACGATCCCCGCCGCACGAGGCGAGCCACTTGTCATCTGGAGAAAAACTGATTGAATAGATCTTCTTATGTGCTCGCAATCTGTATTGCAATTGTCCAAATTTCGTATTCCACACTTTCAACTTATGTTTAAAAGAATCACTCACAAACGCGAGCCACTGACCATTTGGCGAAAAGGCAACCGCCTTAATCGAAGTTTTAGTACCCAAAGTACGTGGCCACGATTTTGATGTGACATCCCATATCTTTATATATAGTACTGCCAGAGGCGAGCCAACGGCCATCTGGGGAAAAAGCCACTCTGACCAAAAATTTGGCTTTATCATTCATCTTCTCCATTTTAAGTACCTCAAGTATTTTGGAGTCCAAAGCTTTAGCTTTGGACGTAGATTTCCAAAGCTAAAGCTTTGGACTCCAAAATACCAGATGTGTACTTAGCTACGATCTCCCGATTCGTATAAATCTCCCCACAATGCCTGCACGACAGCTAATACCGTAACGGCTGCCGTTTCTGTGCGGAGTATGCGTGGTCCCAATCGAATGTCTAAATAACCCGCTTGCCTCGTTTGCTCTATTTCTGCCTCACTCAATCCGCCTTCTGCTCCAATTAATACGGTTAAATTTTTTTCTATCCCTGACAGGGACTGAATATTGATACCCTGTTTTCCTGTTGGAGATAAAACGATACAAAAACTCTGGCTCTGTTCAGCTAACCAAGCATTCAGGCTCAACACATTATCTAATTGTGGTAAGCGATTTCTACCACACTGTTCACAGGCACTGATAAGAATTTTACGCCAACGTTGCTCACGGCTTCTCGTCAAACCGCGCTCTGTGATAATTGGCACAATGCGCTGTACGCCTAATTCCACCGCTTTTTGTATAGTATAATCCATGTGTTCAGGGCGAGAAATGGCTTGCACTAATGTTAATTGTAAGGCAGATTCCCGTTCAATGTTTTTATACTCAGTCACTTGTAAATGCGCGTTTTTTTTAGCAGCGGCTATCAAATCGGCGACATATTCTCCGGATTGTCCATTAAATAATGTGACTTGTGTGCCAACGCGCTGGCGTAGCACATTTAAAAGATAATGGGCGGATTCTTTAGCTAAGACAATTTCTTGCCCAACCGCCAGTGGGCAGTCTATAAATAAACGTGATAAATGCATAAGTGTTTTAGCAATAAATTTATTATGTCTTTGCCCTCAGAAATTTATAATCGCGTCAAGGGCGAAACCGTCTTAAAAATCACCTTTTTATGTTGTTCCATGCCTTTGCCGGGTTTTTTCTAGTTTCCCATAATGCTTTTCAGAAATGGGAGAAGAAAAACCATTATCAGACTTGATGCGTCCATTCACCTTAACATAACAGTCAATCAAACCGTTATCAAACGTGGGTATATTGAGCAAATGTTGTCTGATTTTTTTTAAAAATCGCGTTTGACGGAAAAGTTTTATAAAAGCGATGACTAACAGGAGCAGTATAACAATTGCAATAAAAGTCCACATTACTTTTTCGCCATCAAACCGTAAATAATGGGTATCAGCGAAATTGTTAGCGGTTTCTTGCACAAAGTCCAATGCTCCGTCAGCAAAAAAATAAAGCGAAGAATGTCGGAATAGCACATATTTGTTGTCGTCTCGATTCACATAATCCAAAATGATCGGCTTGAGACTGACAGCATTTTGCTCCGTAATAGCCGCTTGATTTAAGAATAAATCGACTTTGCTATTCAAGCGAGGCTTGAGTGATTTGAGTTGCAAATTCATAGTTGTACTCACCACCTTTCCAGATAAATTCCAAATTCTGAAAAGGTAAGTTAATCGCTTGGATATGATAAAAAGCATTTTTATGGTGCTTTTCATAATGATATGCGCGAAGCGCTTTCGTGGTAAAAAATAAATTATTGCGTACACCCGGCAAATATAAAGGGGCATGTAATCTAATGATAGTCGAAATATCAAAAGTATAATACCCGTGTTTAGATTGGGCAATCAAAGCATTTTTATAGATGGAATAATCAAAAATATGTGCCTGCTTTTTGCGGTTTTCATCACCATAAACGACAGGGGTATCTCTTAACAGCATGATATGGACATAATTATTGACTGAACAAGCCAGCGCAAAAATATCTTCTCTCACGCCTAAAATAATCTCACTTTGATTGTCCAACAATTCAATATCGCTTTCTGTTTTTAAGATAGCCGATTTGAGAAAATAGGTAGTGCCATCGACTTTGAGGAAAAACAGTTCTGGGCTATACAATTGGCTCAATATTTTATCTTTGGCTATCAATGCACTCAAACTATTTTCGTCATCAAATAATTCGCTTGTGATGTAAGACTGTTTTGCTGGATAAGTCTCTTTAAGCTTTTTAATATTATTATGTAACAAAAATGGCTTGATATAAGCACGGCGCTGCCTATCAGAAAATGGTGGGTATTTGTCGGGATTATCTTGATAAAGTGCTTTTTGCAATTTGCAGGTATAACTTTTTCTTAAATGGGCGGCTTCTCTGACAAAGGTACAACCCGCATGACAATAGCTGATATAAGCGCATTGCAAACAATCATCATCCAATTCCAAACGATTTTCATTGCGTTCAATCACTTTCCAGCCGTTATCAATAATAGCCTCAATCTCATCTTCAAACACATTGCCATAGCGATATTGCGGCGAAGATTGTCCTCTGGGGCAAGAATAGACATCACCATTACTCTGCAACAGAAAAAACTTATTGCCACAATTCATCGCCGAACAACAAAATTCTGGCGTAAATTCTTTAAACCATTCTGTTTTAAAGGCATTTTCCAAGCTGGTGCCCATAAAGGCGGCTTTGATTTTCTGATAAAACGTCACCTGTTCCTCATCAGATAACATTTCAGTGCCGTGTACAAATTCAAAGCCAAACATGATATTAAATCGGCTCATATCCAAACATAAGTCATCATGCAGAAATTTTATATCAGCAATAAAAGCATCAACCATCTGCAAATGTTGACGAGGCACCACACAGGAAATTTTTTTATTATAAGGATAATGCGCCAAACGTTTGAGATTAGCGATAATGCGAGCCAGTGTACTATTGCCGTTTTTATCTCGCCGATATTTGTCATGAAGTTGCAAAGGTAAATCCACGCTGCCGCTGATAGAAATTTGATATTTTTTAAAAATATCTTCATGTTTCTTAAAATTCAGCAAATTGGTTTTGATATGCAAGGGATTGACTTTAAAACCTAATTGGCTAATTTGTTCGCCATAATGTGCATAATGGCTTTTAGCAATGGCAAACAGGGCATCTAAAGTGTGACTCGGTAAAGTGGTGACTTCGCCACCATGAAATGATAAATTAAAGGGCAAATATCCGTATGCTAAGAGTTTATCCAAAGTCACTTGAAGAGTATTAATCACTTTCTGATTATCTATTTTCTCTTCTGTTAGCTGCCCCAAATAGCAATATTGACAACTCATATTACAAAAATCGTGGGCGCATAGAGTAAATGAATGGGCTTTTTGAGTTCCATGCTTTTTCTCCTTACAGGACGCGGAGCGCTCATCGTTATACACAAGTCCATTTTGGACGAGGCGTCCAAGATAAATCTTGGACTCCGCGAGTCCAAAATTTATTTTGGACGAGGCGCCCAAGATAAATCTTGGACTCCTTAAAAAAACTTGTGTCGGCTCGATGAGCGCGGAGCGCGAGAACAAATCCTATTTTTTCAAAAAATAGCTACGACCATAACACCGATAACGGAATAGCATAATACGGTTTTTCTTCGCGGCTAAATGGCAGTAATCTTGAACCCGTGTAGAAGACTAGACGACCCAATGTGGTTTTGCCGGCCTGCCTCGGACCGGTATAAAATGCGGAACTCGTCTAGTAGTTCTTTGAGTAAGGTTTCGCTATGGCGTGGATACATGGTTTCTCATCAGTTATTTGACGAATAATACCCTAGCATAATACGAGATATATTGATAAATACTATATGTAGGGTCAATGCCATTAAGTTAAGACAAACAGGAGCAGGTTGCCAAAACATCGTAGGTTATTTTTTATGAATGTTTACAAGGATCTGCGATGTATTGGTCTCCTCGTAGGTCTGAAACGAAGTAACGGAACGTTCATTTTCGGCTTAACTTAATGGCATTGATATGTAGGGTGGATTAAGCGATAGCGTATCCGCCTTCCTGCACTTTTTAAAAAATCCTATTTCTTCAATAAATAGGATTTTTAAATTAAATTGACTCGCTCGCCTCCACCATCATGCTTCTCCATTCGCTGCTTTGTTTAACCGCCTTCTGGATGGCAGACTGACGGAGATCGTAAAGCTTGTGCTTGACATTAACAACCTGTTCACGAATTTTGGCCTTCATCTCCTCAAATGATTGAACACGCTGCTCTTTTTCTTCTAATGTCGTCGGATAGTTCATTTGCACGAGCAATTCTTTAGCGTCAAAAGGCTTCTCGATGTTTGAAAAAGACGCAGGGGCGGCATCATTACTCAATTCTTCAATTTTATGACGAAATTTTCTAATGGAGTAATGATAGGAATCGTTAATTTCTTCGATGATCTGAGAATACCAATTGATCATCATCCTTTCTGCACTCACCTGCTCCGCATACTCGTTGATCATCTGGCACAAATGCTTATATTGTTTATTTGGTGCCTAATATGATACCAATTTTGAGTTGAAATCCATTTAATGGTTTGCCGTGTTTATTAATGGGAAAGTGGTTAGTTTTGATATACTTTCCCGTGCGTCAGTCTATCAACACTTACATCCAAAATTGGTCAAAAGCTATGCGATGGATGCTATGCACTCCAAATGCTGTTGGAGTCCAAAGCTTTAGCTTTGGACGAGCCGCATCCAGTCCAAAGCTAAAGCTTTGGACTCCAAGTGCTGTTGGAGTCCAAAGCTTTAGCTTTGGAGGAGCCGCATCCAGTCCAAAGCTAAAGCTTTGGACTCCAAGTGCTTTTGATGTCAAGATCAAAAAACGTAGAACTAAGAGTTATAATATCCCAAATCGCGGCTGCTGAACTACGATTTTTAATTTTCCACATTGTTTGGGGGTAATTTACCCCCCAAAGGTTCTTTATGCCGTCGAAAAATCTTAACCGGCTCCTTCGTGCCTTGGCGCGACGGGGACTTGATGTCACTTATGACAATCATATTTATTCAGTCTGTCTCAAAAATTCTCATGAGGCACCTGCGGCGGAAGTTTTACTCCCCGATAGTTTACCACTCGAAGCTAAAGCATTGTTGCAATTAGCTAATTTGGCTAATGCCTCTCATCCTGCTGGTGGACAGGTCAATAAATGTTGCGCCACTCCCGATTTTCATCCGGGGGATAGCGGTGTTGCTATCGGTTCGATCCTAGAAACAGAAGGTATGCTTATCCCGGCTGCGGTTGGTACCGATATTAATTGTGGAATGCGTTTGCATGTCGCGGATTTATCCCTTGATCGAATTTGGGCGTGAAAGAAGGGCAATTAGCCTTTATGATTCACTCCGGTTCACGAAATATCGGTAAATATATTGGGGGAGTGTGGCGAGATAAGGCTAAATCAACATGGCCTCAACAACAGCTTTATCCTCAATCGGGCCTCTTCCCCCTAGCCGATCCGGAGATGATCAACGATTATTTACAAGCCGAAGCAACCGCCGCTAATTATGGTTTTGTGAATCATTGATTGGAAAAGGAAACCCATATTTCCTCAGTTCAGCCTCTCACGGTGCAGGGCGGTTGCGTTCACGCTTTTCACTTAACCGTAAAGGGGCCGATAAAAGTGAAGAAAGCTTAGGATTAATTGGCGTGGATTGTATTACGCTGCGAGAGGAGCGGCGAATTGAGGAAGCCCCTGCTGCCTATAAACCGATTCAGCCGGTGATTGAGGCTCAAGTAGCGGCTGAGATGGTTAGCGTGGTGGCACATCTTAAACCGGTGCTGACTTTTAAAGCTTAATACTTCCATTGGTTTGTATGGATTACCAATAGTTTGGCCAGACCTCCGAGGTTTTGAAAACCTCTGAGGGCAAAATTTATAAATCATCCGTTTCAGTGGCATCGCCGAGCTTTTTTAGGCAGATTCCCAAGTTCATGCGCGTTCTGGCGAGAGAGGGCCGCAAATCGTGACGTGCCTCGCTGTCAACCAAATGTTGATACAGACTCAGGCTCGCCTCATACTCGTCACGCGCCCCTTTCAAGTCGCCGATATTTCTGAGGCAGAGTCCTAAGTTCATGCGCGTTTGGGCGAGAAAGGCCCGCAAATCGTGACGTGCCTCGGTCTCAATCAAGTCTTGATACAAACTCAGGCTGGCCTCTAACTCGCCACGCGCCGCATTCAAGTCGCCGAGTTCAGAAAGGCAATTTCCTAAGTTCATGCGCGTGAGGGCGAACTCTGGCCGCAACTCGTGACGTGCCTCGGTATCAACCAAGTGTTGATACAGACTCAGGCTGGCTTCATACTCGCCACGCGCTGCATTCAAGTCGCCGAGGTTTCTTAGGCAGTTTCCTAAGATCATGTGCGTTCCGGCGAGAGAGGGCTGGAACTCGTGACGTGCCTTGGTGTCAACCAAGTCTTGATACAGACTCAGGCTGGCCTCATACTCGCCACGCGCCGCATTCAAGTCGCCGATGTTTCTTAGGCAGTTTCCTAAGATCATGCGCGTTCCGGCGAGTTCTGGCAGCAACTCGTGACGTGCATCGGTGTCAACCAAGTCTTGATACAGAGTCAGGCTGGCCTCTAACTCGCTACGCGCCGCATTTAAGTCGCCGATGTTTCTTAGGCAGATTCCTAAGTTCATGCGCGTTCCGGCGAGAGAGGGCCGCAAATCGTGACGTGCATCGCTATCAACCAAATGTTGATACAAATTCAGGCTGGCCTCTAACTCGCCACGCGCCGCATTCAAGTCGCCGATGTTTCTTAGGCAGTTTCCTAAGATCATGCGCGTTCTGGCGAGAGAGGGCCGCAACTCGTGACGTGCCTCGGTGTCAATCAACTCTTGATACAGACTCAGGCTGGCCTCTAACTCGCCACGCGCTGCTTTCAAGTCGCCGAGTTCAGAAAAGCAAATTCCTAAGTTCATCCGCGAACCGGCGAGATCGGGCCGCCAATTACTCAACCCTTCAGCAATCAGTTTGTCTAAACCATTGGCATAAACACTAAAAAATTCACTGGCTTCCTTAAATTGAGCCTGTTGGAAAGCTTCCACAGCTTTATTAAATAGGGCAAACAATTCGTCAACACGTTTATCTTGTTTACTCATAATTAACCTTTTGGTTTTTTATTTTTAATTTTGGAGTCCAAGATTTATCTTGGATATAACTAGGTGAATTCTGGCAAAAGTTTTGTGAC
Source organism: Candidatus Thiomargarita nelsonii (assembly GCA_000785145.2). Classification (GTDB taxonomy): domain Bacteria; phylum Pseudomonadota; class Gammaproteobacteria; order Beggiatoales; family Beggiatoaceae; genus Thiomargarita; species Thiomargarita nelsonii_B. The sequence continues at coordinate 11,433 of JSZA02000047.1, read as the reverse complement.
GTAGGATGAATTTGTACATGTAGGGTGGATACGCTATCGCTTAATCCACCGATATTTGTCTATTGATAAAAATGGGAATAAATGTATTATAGTAAAATCGTCATTGATTAAGATCAAACAAAAGTGGATTCTATGTAGCCTGAAGAGATGATTAATTATGCAATACCAATCGTATCCTGACACATTAACAACTGAGCAAGAATTACGACAAATATATTTATTTTCTTGTCTTAACGATCAACAATTAGCGCGGATCAAACAGAGTGTACGCCAAATTCAGTTAGAAGATGGAGAATACCTATTTAAACAGGGGCAACGAACTGAGCATTTTTTTATGCTCAAAGAGGGGCATATTAAATTGCTTCGTCTGTCTCTGGAAGGCGCCGAAAAAGTATTTGAAGTGATTTTACCGGGGCAGACTTTCGCTGAAGCCATCATATTTCTGCCTAAGTCCATTTATCCAGTCAGCGCACAGTCTATTAATTCTAGTGTATTATTAAGTTTTGAAAATAAGATATTTATAGATATCCTCAAGGAGTCTTCTGCTACTTGTTTTCAGCTCATGTCTTACATGAGCCAGCGTCTCCGTATGTGGATCAACGAAATTGATAACTTAACCCTACAAAATGCCACGCATCGTTTGGTGAATTATTTACTTTATCAAGTACCTGGTGAGCATAGCAATGTTTATGAATTTAATTTTTCTATTCCTAAACATGTGATTGCATCCCGCCTATCCATTAAGCCAGAAACCTTCTCCCGTATTTTACATCGTCTCAATCGGGAAGGTTTGATTACTGTGAAAGGTCGGACTGTCCACATTCATAATGTGGATAGACTGCGGCTGCAAACGGTTAATACTGATAGTATTATTGAATAAATGATTTGGTACTTAGTATGTTGCATCAGAAGGCAAAAGCATTATAGCGATATTCCTCAGCGGTTATGACTTGTAAAGGCATTCTATATTTAGATTGATCTGTTCTAAAAGGGGTATAGGCGATTAATTATTCTAATAATTTCGCTAAGTTCTGACGATGTGAATATGAGCCAGATTGACTTTTGTTATTAGTGTTGGAGTACAAAGCTTTAGCTTTGTCAGACAGTACAAAGCTAAAGCTTTGTACTCCAATAACTTATGTGACAGCGTACTAGCCACCCAAGCTTTTTTTAAACATCTCCCACGTATGATTCCTTTTCAAGTTGATTGAGCGTTTCGACATCAAGCCCCGTCATTTCAGAAATCGTTTCGATATCAAAACCCTTGACTATCATTTTTTGAGCCATTTCCAATTTTTCTTCCTGGCGCCCTTTTGCTTCAGCCTTTCTTTCCACCAACAGACGTGTCTTTTCGGTAGCCACGGCGATTTTGGCAGCCTTTCTCTCCTCTGGCGTTAGGTTGTCCTCTTCTATCAGTTTGACAACCTTTTTTATCGCTTTGTTTTTCAGATTAAGCGATGGCTTTTCTGGGTTATCAATGGATTCATTGATTAAATCAAACCAATCTTTGAGACTTGGCGGCGTGTCGTCATTCTTAAAATTCGGATTGAGGAAAATCAGTTGGTGCCCGTAAAGGTTGACAACTTTACCTTTCCGATTGCGGGGATTAACATATGAAATGAGGACATCATCCGAAACTTCTTCACCGTCTTTGTCTTCTATGGTAGCCGATGCCGTCAAAACCACAATCGTATAAACCGTTGGCTTGATTTTGTAATCAGTCGCACTGCGCTGAAGTTCGGCAATCGCCATCGTGTGATAATGCAAAAAGCGGTCAAAATTATAGTCATAGTTGACGCGCTGAATTTCCACAATCACTCTTTCATCAGTCGATTCGGCAAAAATATCGTAGGCAAAATCAATGTATGCGGTATCGCGGATACAAATTTTCGGTTTAAAACGTTTTTCGGTTTCGATTTTGCCGACTTTGATATCAATACCAATCACGTCTTTGACAAATTGAGTGAAGACGAGTTTGTCAGTAAAGGCTTTTTTGAAGATGACTTCGTTATCTAAACGCGATAGGTGCATAATTGTCTCCTTTTTCCGTTATAAATATAGGGGTTTCAAGCGCAACGTCGCCAGACCGATAATTGAGCGACTGTATGTTGAAACTTGCGTGCGGTTTCACGAATCACAAATGGCACATCCTGTGGCTCACTAACCGCTTCAAAATGGGCAGACAAGAGGCGTTCTAAACCATCATAAGTCGTCAAGTTTTCACCATTTTGTTTAAATCCACCTAACCACTGTTCTTTTTGGGTGTACGCCTCCAACCAAGTATAAGGTGATGCAATCACTAACAAGCCACCGATATTAATCCGTTTAGCCATCTCAGTCAAGAATTTTTTCGGCTCATATAAACGATCAATCAGATTGCCGGCAAACACTAAATCATAGTTGTTATATTTGTCCTTGAGATTACAAGCATCACCTTGCGTCAATTCGATGTTATTCACTTTATCACTCAATCGTAAATCAGCATATTTCACTTCACCGTATGTACGCAAATTGAGGGCATTACGAATAAATCGAGTTGAAAAATCGACGGCATCTACAAAGTCAAATTGACGCGCCAGTTCAAAGCTGCTGCGTCCAACCGCACAACCGATGTCCAAGGCTCGGCGACACGGGTTGTTATCACCTAGCAATTTAAAAATAATCTCAACACAGGCTTTGGGATAGTTGGGTACGCCAAAATATTCATCTCCGTAGTGAAATTCTAAATATTGTGAAATGAGTTCATCGGTTTCGTAGGCATTAAAATCTTGAGAGATTTTGGTGTTTGATTCGATATATCGAAATCCCGCCTGTTGATAAAAATGACGACGAAAAGCGTAGCGTGATTCACGTATGGTTTCATTGCCGGTTGAAATCCAACTGCCGCCTTTGATCAGATTGTGCTTGCCATCAAAAGTGGGCACTGAAAAAATCATCATAAGCTGGGTGTACTTCAAAGCCTTCAAAACCATCTATAGCGGTTTCTGTCCATTGCCAGACATTACCGATGATATCAGCGAATGGTCCAAACTTAAATAAATTAACCGGACAAGATGAGGCCCAATGTGCTAAGTTGATATTGGCGGGTTTAGGGTCAAGTTGCTCAACGTGTAAATCATACAAACGATACCATTCAATTTCACATAAGGTGCGATATTGATAATCGCCATCTGCGGTTTTTTCCCAAAAAATAGGGAGTGAGACTTTTTTAACAGTTACCATTGCCAGCCTTCTTCAGTCCACCAAGTTTTATCTTGATATCCCCCATCTTTGACAAAAGCCAAAAATTATTGATTACTCACCAATAATCTGCCATATTCGTTGTCCCAGCCATAAGTATCCGAGGGCTGGTTTCTGCCTTGTTTGACTAAGCCACCATTGACATCAATCAAAACATTATCCGGTGCTGTCCCTGCACTGTTTTGCCACTCTCAGCTTATTACGGCAGTATGTCCAAAATAGAAAATTAAGGGATGGCGCAAAGGCTCAGGGCGAGCATAATACGCTTCATCATTTTTCAGACAAGTAAACAGTGACTCATAATCATCATAAGTTTGATGAAAATATTGCCTAATTTCTTCTCTTTTGGCGTGAGGTGAGCCGGCATCAATAATGGGAGTCTTTGTTATTTTCATTTTTCAGTGAAATTAAATTAATTAAGAACCTGATTGAGTTTGCTATCATTAGTATATCCGTATGTACTAAAAAATAAAAATCAATACCCCATTAGTTTGTTCAATGCCATCGCCGTTAAGGGCAACCACAAGGGATTGCCCCTACGATACGAAGTAAAAATCACGGTTTGTAGGGGCAATCCTTTATGGTTGCCCTTGATCAGCGATGTTGGCTCTCTAGTAAATAAAGGGTTTCTTCACCCGTGTTGTCATCCAATTTAAACGATCTGAAAGCCGCCGGCACAAAATATTGTCCCCCTTTTTTGACAGGGTTTTTATTGACCTTTGCCGCCCCTTTAAAATCGTCAGTCGGGAATAAACGCGCTACATTGTTATGAGAATCGACCATAAAAATATAAGTCGCTCAACTAAACACATTGTAACATTTTCAACTTTCAAAGAAATCCTATTTTTTAAAAAAATCGGATTTCTATAAATGTTAAAATATTTTTGTTGAGCGACTTATAATGTCTCCTTTGTTGCGCTTTTAATGCAATGCTATACTCAACATCGGCATAATTTGCCGTTTAATTTGTGGCCTTGTTAGTTATAGAATAACTGGAAAAAAGGGATAAGTCAAAACCTAAGCAGAGCTCAATGCCATTAAGTTAAGGATTTTTTGTAGGGTGGGCTGTAGGGGCAATCCCTTGTGGTTGCCCGCGCAACATCGTTATGGTAGCCCAACCCACCATTGTTAAAAATTTCAACGAGTTGGTGGGTGCCGCGAAGCTCTACCCACCCGACAAAAAAGCTTAACTTAATGGCATTGAAGCAGAGCTGGGTTGTTGTGTTATCAGAAATCAAACCCTTTAAAAATATCCGCCAAGCTACTATATATCCTTTGCCGGAAAATATTCCATTTATTAGAAAAGGTAATTAATATGATGATAAACAAAGCATTATTCTATTCGATGCTCGGAGGGTTGGGATTAACCTTAGCTTTACAAGGTTGTGGACCAAGTGAGCAACCTGCTGAGAGCAATCCCAATGGGACGATTAGTGAAGCGGCTAAGTCTGAAGAAGGGCTTTTTTTAGTGATCAAGCAAACAGCTAAAGATCCAGATGCCTTTATTATTGTCGAAAAACACCCCAGTTCGACTGGAACACGCGCTCTTTTGACCGATATGGATGGCAATGAGCGTATGTTGACTGAAGAAGAACTCAAAAAAATGGCAGAAGCTGAGGCTGCCAAAGTTGAAGATGGTACCTCTAACCTAACACAAACACCAGCGGCTAGTAGTCCAGGTTTAAGCTTAGGTGAAACCATTTTAGCCGGTGCGGCGGGTGCCTTAATTGGTGGTATGATTGCTAATAAATTAGCGGGTAATTCTAATTACCAACAACATCAACAACAACAACAAACACAGACGTCATCCTATCAGCAAAACCAAAGGGATGTTAACCGGAATACTAGCACCTCAAAATCTAGTATTTTCTCGGATGTTAATAAAAACAACCGATCTTCATCTGGCTCCTCATCTGGCTCTTTATTTAATAACTTCAACAAGAAAAAGAAGAGGAGATGATTGCCTCTCCTTAAGGCAGCCATTTAATCTCCATTCCTAGCTGCCTAGTGCATCGTCAAGGTTGTTTTGATGGGTAATGTAGGGTGCGTCCTACGCACCTTTTGACTTGATTTGTGCGGAGTACGCACCCTACAACACCCATCAATTTATCTTAATCCAAATCAAATTCAAGAATTGATAAAGGAATATATCGGTGATAGCAAGCGTAGGGTGCGTCCCACGCACCTTTTAAATTTGACGACATTATTAGGAGAATTAGACTATTATGTCTTTTGAACTGAAAAACATCGGTGCGATTAAACAAGCCAAAATAGAACTTGGTGAATTGACCGTGATTTGCGGTAAAAACAATACAGGGAAAACCTATATTACTTACTCTATATATGGTTTTTTGTACGAAAAATATTCTCTATTCAGGGCAGTAGAGGACTTGAAAGTATTAGAACCCGATTTGAACCACATCAACAGACAATTGAGTGAACTTTACACCAAACAACTGAAAGATATTTTTAATGTTAATGCCGAAGAATTTTCTGATGCAGAATTTAATATTGATATTATATTATCCAATAGGGTTTTATTTGAAGATTATTTTAAGAAAAGCTTACCATTTATTATATCTGCGGAAAGAACGGGTATCCAACTCTTCCAAAAGGAATTGGATAAAAACAAAAATGAGTTAATCAAGACATTAACCAAAACTCGTAATATTGACTTATTAGAGGAAAATCTGGCGCGTTTTGCCTTGCCAATTGAAGAAAATATTAATTTTGCCAGAGACAGTGATAATGTCATTAAATCAAATAGTTTCTTGAAACAAGAATACCCAGAATTAATGACTTACATTGAAGAGATGTTGGGAGTTCGATATGAAAATCGCTATGGGCGGAAAGTAGTCATAGACAAAACCACCCATCGGGTATTGCCGCACTATATGTCTTCAACATCGGTTAGGGCTCTATTTGATTTACATCTGTGGCTCAAACACCAAGCAAAAAAAAGGCGATATACTGTTTATAGACGAGCCCGAATTGAATTTACACCCAAAAAACCAAATCAAAATAGCTCGATTATTGGTGAAATTAATTAATGCTGGCATCAAAGTGTTTGTTACCACCCATAGCGATTATATATTAAAGGCGAAGGATTTAAGGGCTTATATTGCTCATCCAAATGGTACCGTTTCGCCAGTCGAAACGGATGAATATGGCATGATACAAAGTGGTTTTGACGAAGCCATTGTTCAGACTAATGAAATTTCAAATAAAATCATTTCGGCTATCGACAATTTGTTTTGGACGAGCGCACTCCCAAGATAAATCTTGGACTCCTAACGGTTCCGGAGTCCAAAATTTATTTTGGACGAGGCGTAGGATTTTTAAATTTACACGCTCCCCCGTCAGGCTTCAATGCAAAAAAGAAAAAATGAATAACGCTTTTCCCCTAAGCCAGTCTATTACCTCCTTTTTTCTTAGCTTGCCTTAACGCCTTATAAGCAAGCCATCTGAGTGGATCCCTACCAATCGTCTTGGTTCGATTATCAGCGATTGCCTTTGTCTCAGAAACGAGCCCAGTTGCTATGCCACAGCTTAGGGAAGTACTCGCATTTAATTCGTCTGCAATGGCTTTGACGTCTTTAATCAAATCGTAACACCAAGCTTGTATTGACTCAATGGGTTCATACGAGAGAATAATCGCTTCTTCAGTTCCCCGTCGAGGATCAACTCCCCAAATCAAGACACTCAATCGTTCATGGATATAACGCTCAACTTCGTCTGTCATAAAAGCAGAAATAGGATTGGGAGTGTATTCGGACCAACCCATGTTTCTTACACATTCACCAAAATTATCTATATCTAAAAAAATAAAGGTTCCAGCATGAGAAATATTCTCCTGAATCCTTTTTTTCTTTTTACACATATTAGTTAGCTATTGTTTTTAATTAGTTTTAAATAAAGCGAGATCAGTTGTTTAGCTTCGCTTACTTCGTTGCGGGAATTTCGCTGCGCGGATTTCCCGAAACTGCGTAAACCATCGACTCAACTGAGTTTCGGGAAATCCGCGCAGCGAAATTCCCGAAACAACGAAATGAGTTAAATAACCTCTATAGGTTTAGGTTTACCAAGCTCTTTTCCTGCCACTCCCTGGCACAGTACGCACTTCTTTAATTAATTTCTTCGGCATTTCACCAATAAACCGAGACGGCTCCGGATAATCACGCCTACCATAACGATAACGGCTTTCACTATGGCAAAGATACAAATGTTTACGCGCCCGTGTGATGCCAACATAACATAAACGGCGTTCTTCTTCTAACCTGAACTCATCAAGGCTAGTTTGGTGTGGAAATAAGCCTTCTTCTAAGCCACATAAAAACACCAACTCAAATTCTAATCCCTTGGCAGCGTGTAAACTCATCAATTGGACACAATCATCTGATCCATTGCTTTGCTTTTCTCCGCTTTCTAAGGCGGCATGATCGAGAAACGCTGTTAAAGCATCAGTGCCTTTTTCAAAATAACGCGCTGCATTCGCTAATTCTTCAAGATTTTCTAAACGTCTTTCCGCCTCCTCTTTAGTCTCTTTTTTATAATGATCCACCAATCCGCTCGCCAATTTTATCTGTTCAACTTGTTCATGCAGCGGTAAATCTTTGAGACGCTGAGAAAGCCGATCAATCAACTCTAAAAAAGCGAACAAAGTATTTCTAGCTCTCGGTTTTAATGGCACGCGCTGGGCGGCTTGCCACATCGAAATGCCCTCTTGACGGGCTACACCGCGCACCATTTCAATGGTCCGTTCGCCGATTCCCCGCTTAGGCGTATTAACAACTCGCTCAAACGCGCTATCATCATCACGGTGTAGTAGCAAGCGCAAATAGGCGAGCGTGTCCTTAATTTCAAGGCGCTCATAAAAACGTAAGCCGCCATAAATGCGATAAGGAATCCTTCTTTGTAATAAAGCCTCCTCAAATTCCCGCGATTGTGCCGTCGTTCGATATAAAATCGCCACCTCTTGTCGCTTACCCCGCCAAGCTTGGATTTTTTCAGCCACAAATCGCGCTTCGTCAGTTTCACGATAAGCCGTGTATAAAAAAACAGGCGCCCCGGCTTCATCTTTCGTCCAGAGTTTTTTACCTAAACGCTCTTTATTATTAGCAATCAAAGTATTCGCCGTCTCTAAAATTGCACCCGTAGAGCGATAGTTTTGTTCTAAACGCACCAAACGGGTGTCGGCAAAATCTTCTTGAAGTTTTTGAATATTTTCAATTTTCGCGCCACGAAAGTGATAGATCGATTGATCATCATCAAAAACGACAAACAATTTGCCTTGATCGCCCGCCAATAAGTGTAACCATTTATATTGTATCGTATTCGTATCTTGAAATTCATCCACTTGGATATGCTGAAAACGGTGCTGATAGGATTCAAGCAAGAAAGGATTATCGCGCAACAATTCATAACTACGCAACAACAATTCGGCAAAATCAAGCATCCCGGTGCGTTGACAAGTCTCCTCATAAGCTTGATAAATACTCAGCATTTGTGTTAGCCAAGCGTTTCCCTCATTTACCACATCTTTAGCGCGTAATCCTTCATCTTTATGGCTATTGATAAACTTTTGTGCCTTTTTGGGAGACCACTTTTTGTCGTCAAGATTTAAAGCTTTAAATAAGCGTTTCAAAGTGCGTCGCTGATCAGTGCTGTCAAGTATTTGAAAAGCTTGTGGTAAATTGGCTTCTTGCCAATGCATGCGTAATAAACGGTGCGCGATGCCGTGAAAAGTGCCCGCCCATAAACCGCCGCTTGGTTTTGTCAACAAAGCCTCAATGCGAGAGCGCATCTCATTAGCCGCCTTATTAGTAAAAGTCACCGCTAAAATATTATGAGAATGTGCTTGTCCAGTTTCCAGCAACCACGCAATACGGTGAGTGAGGACTTTGGTTTTTCCAGAGCCAGCGCCGGCTAAGACGAGAATATGCCCTAGCGGGGCGGTGACGGCTTCGCGTTGTGCTTTGTTGAGCGTCTCAATGGAAATATTCATAGATTTTTTGTAACTACTCAGCCTCTCGTTCCCACGCTCTGCGTGGGAATGCCTTGCTGGACGCTCTGCGTCCCGCACCGCAGAGCGGTGCAAACAGGCATTCCCACGCAGAGCGTGGGAACGAGGATAGCTGAGTCGTTACGATTTTTTTTGTGTTATAGTGTTTAAAGGAGTCCAAGATTTATCTTGGACGTCCAGACCAAAATAGGTAAAATATGCCAGAACCCTTAAAAAATCTCTACAACGAAACTTTTTTTCATCAGCTATCGAGCGAATTGACAAAAGCCTATCGTCTTTTTGATCAACAAAGCTTTATTAAAAGCATCTTTGATAACGACTGGGCATCAAAAGCACTCAAGCAGAGAATGCGGCATATAACCCAAACTCTTCACAAGCATTTGCCCGACAATTATCGCACAACACTTGAAATACTAAAAACAGTTTCCTCCAAATTTAGCGGATTTGAATACATGTTTTTCCCTGATTTTGTTGAAATATATGGCCTTGATGACTGGGAAAATTCTTTACCGGCGTTGGCACATTTTACCAAATATTCAAGCTCAGAGTTTGCTGTCCGCCCCTTTATCATCCATTCTGAAAAAAAAATGATGAAACAAATGGCAAAATGGGCCAAAAACAGTCATCCTCATATCAGGCGATTAGCAAGTGAAGGGTGTCGTCCTCGTTTACCATGGGCTAGAGATTTGCCCAATTTCAAACAAAATCCGGCGGCAGTGATTGACATTCTTGAGACACTGAAAAATGATAGCAGCGAATATGTTCGCCGCAGTGTGGCTAATAATTTAAATGATATATCAAAAGATCATCCTGAGTTGATTATTGGTATCGCCCAAAAATGGAAAAGAGATAATCCTCTCACGGACTGGATTGTCAAACATGGCTGTCGAACTCTACTCAAGAGTGGACATAGGAGGGCTTTAACTTTATTCGGCTTTCAATCGCCTACCGATATTATTGTCACCGATTTAAAATTGTCTCAAAATTCGATAACTATCGGTGGTGACTTAAATTTTTCATTTGAAATCCAATCCAAGTCTTTGGCTCAAGTGAGAATTGAATATGCCATTGATTATGTAAAAGCGAATGGTAGATTATCCAGAAAAGTCTTTAAAATCTCTGAAGGCTGTTATGATCGTAAAAAAATAAGTCGAAAACAGACTTTTAAAGATTTGACCACCCGAAAACACTATCCGGGTGAACATAAATTGACGATCATTGTCAATGGCTGTGAAATGGCTGATATTCCTGTAGTTGTTTCGGGAAATCCGCAGAGCGAAATTCCCGCAACGAAGATCGCTGCAGGTCCAAGATAAATCTTGGACTCCTACAGCCGTTTATCGGATGTAAATGAGCATTCGTCTAAATCTTAGAGCACTGAGGGACTCTCTAATATATCTTAGTTGAAATTCCGCTTGTCATCATCATTTGGAGATAGATATTAATTTATTATAGGAACATCAATACAATGAAATTATCCTTAGAAAACTATCAGATTGTTCAAGCAAGCTCTGGTACAGAGGCATTAGCCTTCATAGAAGAGGGTTTAAAACTTCAGAAAAATGGCCACTTGGGAGCGCCTTACAGGGTGAAAGTTCAAGTGTTGATGATGTAGAAGTCCGGCAAGATAATGAGACTATCCCCCTCACTGCCACCAACGCCCCAGGGCAACCACAAGGGATTGCCCCTACAAAAAATCACGGTTCACGTAGGGGCAATCCTTTATGGTTGCCCTGGGGCGTTGGTGGCATTGACCTAGACAATACGGCCCGTGCTTTTGTTTATCAACGAGGAGGGCTTGTTTCAGTTAATAAAGCACTCAATCCTTCAGCCCAAAAGAAAGCACAAAAAACGCTTGAACTGACTGGCTTAGATAAAACAGGGGTCAATTCAATTATCAGTGATAGACGATGGATGAACCGACGTGACACTTGGAATCTGGCACAAAGGGCAAAACAAAATTTATTAAAAAACAATACCCCAGAAATGCGTGAACAAATTGTAGATACGGCACAGGCAAGAGGTTTTTGGTCAATTTGGATGACTATTTTTCAAAACGATGTTGATATGTTAAATCGCTTGATTCAGGCATTTCCGGGTACCTGTTGCCAATGCTTTAATCAACAAGGACAAGCGGTTCATCGTCAAGGAGGGACATTATAAAGTAGGTA
>JSZA02000060.1 GCA_000785145.2 Candidatus Thiomargarita nelsonii | reverse complement strand
AAATATTTTAACATTTTAAACTTTCAAAGAAATCCTATTTCTTTAAGAAATAGGATTTCTATAAATGTTAAAATATTTTAAATAGAAGTCTCAAGTCGAAAATACACTTGTGTAGCGCGGATGAACTGGCAGCGCGTGGATATTAATGTTGTGCATGGTCATTGTGGGTGGCGTGGGATCATTTAGGGGGATTGAGTACTCTTAATTTGTGGTATTATAAAACATGTCAATAAATCAAATATCCTTAAAAAAAGGAGGCACATTATCCGTATTAACAATTGACGGAGTCGGTGCTGCCAAAACATTTCATCTGGAATTAGCCAATAGAATTAATTTATTCACAGGTGACAATGGATTAGGAAAAAGCTTTATATTAGACTGTGCTTGGTATGCTCTAAGTGGTCATTGGTCCAACTTGCCAGCCTCACCTAGAGAAGATGTTGACGAGCCTAAAATCAGTTTCCTAATTGAGGAACAAACCAAAAATATTCATAAAGGACAGGCCTTTTATAACTGGAAACAACAAGAATGGGTTTCGCTTGAAGAACGTCCAACCATTTCGAGTGTTTTGATATATGCCCGTGTCGATGGTGCTTTTGCTGTTTGGGATCCTGCCAGAGGAGATAAACCGCTCATTTTTACAAGAGAAGAAATTTGGAATGGAATCCAAAGCAAGAATGGTGACAAGATCACCTTTTTATCAAACGGTTTAATCGCTGACTGGATTCACTGGCAAAATAGCCCCGAAAAGGAACCTTTTGAAACCTTTAGACGAGTTTTAAAACGATTATCGCCACCAGAATTAGAAAACGGAGATATTGGAATATTAGAACCCGGAAAACCAACCAGAATTGCTAGAGATAGTCGCTGGATGCCGACCATCAAACATGCTTACGGAGAAATTCCCTTAGTTTATGCCTCGGCTGGCGTTCAACGCATAATCGCATTAGCCTACTTAATCGTTTGGGCTTGGGAAGAGCATAAAGCTCAATCAAAACTAATACGTCAACCACCTAAACAAAAGATGGTTATTTTGGTTGATGAAACGAAGTAACGGAGCTTGCGACGTTCAATTGAAGCGCATTTGCATCCGCAATGGCAACGAAAGATTTTGACAACCTTATTAGAGGTACAAAAAGACTTAGCCTCTGAACTGAGTCTGCAAATGTTAATTGCCACTCATTCTCCTTTGCTCATGTCTTCTATTGAGCCAATATTTGACCGCAATCAAGATAAAATTTTTCATCTTGACTTGCTCAACGGTGGCGAAGTCGTCTTACAAGAACCCGAATTTGTGATCTATGGCACAGTAGACTCTTGGCTAAGATCTGAAATTTTTGAATTGTCTCAACCCCGTTCATTTGACGCAGAAAAAGCGATAGAAGATGCGAAAAAACTTCAATTAAAAGAAACCGTGACAAAAGTAGAAGTCATTGAAGTCTCAGAGCGACTAATGAAATATCTTTCCGCGCATGATCCTTTTTGGTCTCGATGGACGTTTTTTGCGACAGAACACGGAGTAGAGCTATGATTCCAGTGGCTGCCCAACCAGAACCTAGTCATTTTTCTAAACAAGTTAGAAATCCTGGACAACAATTCTTATCCAAAGTACAAAAACCAACTTCCCAGCAATGGCGAGGAAAAGAGTACTGGCAACGCGCATTGCCAGATATGCGTATAGCTTATAATAGTATTTGTGCTTATTCAGCCTTTTGGATTCCGCATAGTACTGGAAATCAACCTAAGCCCGCACTATCAAGCAATCAAAAAGATAAGCTATGGGAGACGATAAAACATCTAAAGCTTAATGACGACGAAGATTTAGTCATAGAACGTCAAACATGGTATCTAAATTATTTGAATAAAGAGATTTCTTTTGAACATTTAAAGAAAAAGGCACCATTTATAGCATTAGAAGCAGAACGTCAAAACTTGGTTTAAAAAGCTTAACAGGATTCTAAGCAGGTATTCCCAAACATGCTATTTGCCGTTTTGCTACGCATAAATGCAATTTATATATTCTTGGCGGATTGAATGTTACTAAAGGAGTCCAAGATTTATCTTGGAAGCGGACGACTGTTTTTTTTGTTGCGGCGCGTCCTAGCAGGCATTCCTTTGCCTCGCGCACTCTCTTAAAGTTTTTTTGTAGGGTGGGTAGAGCTTCGCTACACCCACCAACCCTTTGAAACTTCGTTACCGAAGTAAATTTATAACAATGGTGGGTTGGGCGTCCCATAACGATGTATCGCTCTACCCACCCTACATAATATTATTATATTTCAACTGCTTAAATACTTATGTCTAAGTGAGTGCGCTTCGCTAAGGGAACGAGGAATAAAATATAATGCTGTTGGATTTTACAAGGATTACACATGAACAGGATTTTTTGTATCAGTGCTGGTCAACTGATAGTAAAAAAAACAGATAACAAGATAAGTAGGCGTAATAGATACTTAAATTATGGATTACTTTCGTTAGCTACAATTCTTAAACAAGAAGGATGGAACCCCGTTCAAATTCACGGACACTTTGAGAGTCCTTCGATTACTTTGCAAAAATGCATAAGTCTTGGTTTCAACTATTCAAGCCTACCTTTACTGATTTCGGTTCCAAGCTTTTATGCTATCTCATGGCTCAATGAATTTATTGAGTTAGTAAAGGAGAGCAATCCCAAAGTAAAAATTATCTTGGGTGGAAGGTGGGTTATTGGAAACAGAAAGGACTTGATGAAAAAAGCGGTTCCAAAAGCGGATATCGTGGTTGCGGGGATTGCGGATTCAATAATAACCCAAATTATTCGGTCAGATTCAAGCTGTCATCCAATTAATTTATCAATCAAATCTAATCAAATAAATCAATATCCTTCTTTAGATTACTCTTTGCTGGTTGAACGGCACTTGTACCAGCCCAGCATAGAAGTCGCTAGAGGCTGTGGAATGGGATGTTCTTTTTGCCAGGAGAAAGATGAAAAGTTACTCCCATTAAAAGCTCCTCAAGTACTCATCGAAGAAATTAAATCAACCATCATCCGTGATGAATTAACCGAAATGACTCCGTATTTTGAAGCTTCTATGTTTGTTCCAAATGGAAAATGGGTCGATGAGTTTCAATTGCTTCGCAACAAATATAACTTGGAGTTCAAATGGAGAGCCGAAGGTAGGGTTGATGCTATCAATTCTAAGCACATAAAAAAACTGGCACAAACTGGGTTGAAAGTTCTGGACTTGGGGCTGGAAAGTGCATCACTTCAACAACTAACAAGAATGAGTAAAACAAAAAATCCAGAAAAATATTTATTTAGAGCATCTGATTTGATCAAAAATGCTTATGTTCATAATATCAATATAAAGGTTAATATACTTCTTTCGGCAGGAGAAAATGAAGAGACTATTTCGGAAACTCTTGATTGGTTAGAAAAACATAGAGAATACATAAAAGGTGTTTCAGTTGGCCCCGTGATTGTATTTGGATGGTCATCAAATACTAAGGAATATATCAAAGAGCTTGCTCGCTATGGAGCATCTATAAGCCATAGTCCGGCTCTGGGAATAACTCATTTGAACTTAAGTGATGAAATAGACTATGAAAAATCAATCATGATTTCTAAAGAGATTAGTCGTCAGTTTATGGGTGCTGAAGATTATTTCTATTTAAAATCATTTTCATACTTTTCAAGAGATTATAGGTATGAAGACTTTTTAGCTGATATTTCAAGTGAAAAGAGTGACTATAGCTTCAATAATGCACTAACAATCACGAATCGCCTACTAAACGTTATGCTAGGATAAGCCTTTATCGTTTTAAAGTTGGCAAGCAAGAGTAGGGTGCGTACTCCGCACAAATAAACGTGCCACCTGATAACCGGTGCGTAGGACCACTGCCATATCGTGTCGGGCGTAGGGGCAATCCCTTGTGGTTGCCCGCCCCTACGTGAACCGTGATTTTTTGTAGGGGCAATCCCTTGTGGTTGCCCGCCCCTACGAAGTGGTTGCCCTTAATTGTATGTAAAAAGGAGAAATTATTTTGAGCGAGCAAGTGATTTTGTGTGTTGATGATGAGGAAATGGTACTCAATAGTCTTGAGATACAACTTCGTAAACAATTCGGAGAGAAATATGTCTACGAATTTGCCGAAAATGCTGAAGATGCTCTGGAAATTATTGATGAGCTAGATGAAGAAGGCACTAATGTACTTGTCATTGTCTCCGATTGGCTGATGCCGGGTCTCAAAGGAGATGAGTTTCTCATCAAAGTACATGAAAAATTTCCAAAAATTGTTAAAGTGTTACTCACGGGGCAAGCTGATCAAGAAGCGGTTGATCGAGCCAGAGATCAAGCTAACCTTCATCGCTGTATTCATAAACCTTGGAGCTCCAAGGAATTGATCGATACCATCAAATCTGGGATGGGTGCCGTATAACTATGAATGAATTGGCTATTATCTGTGTTGATGATGAACCCGCCATACTTGATAGTCTCGATATAGAAATTAAAAATGTGGTTGGAGAAGATTATGTCATTGAAATGGCAGAAAATGGTGAAGACGCTTTAGAACTTTATGAAGAACTATCGGAAAATGGACATGAAATTGCCTTAGTTATTTCTGATTACATCATGCCTGGTATAAAAGGAGATGAACTGTTAAAGCGTTTTCACACTTTGTCGCCAAAAACTATCACCATTATGCTAACTGGGCAAGCCGATCTTAGTGCGGTAGGTAATGCCATCAAGTATGCAAATTTATATCGTTACATTGCTAAACCTTGGCAAACAGAAGATTTCAAATTAACCATTACTAATGCATTAAACAGCTATACTCAAACTCAAGCAATAGCAGAATTCCAAGCCTACTTGGAAGAAACTGTTGCTGAACGTACCCAAGAATTGCAAGAACAAGCCGCACAATTGACTAAAGCCAATAGCAAAATTATAGCCCTGAATGAACAGCTAAAATCTGAAAATATCCGCATGAGTGCCGAATTAGATATTTCGCGCCTTATGCAACAAATGTTATTGCCCCCAGATTATGAATTGTCGCAAATTGACGATTTAGACATTGCTGGCTTTCTGGAACCAGCTGATGAAGTTGGTGGCGACTATTATGATGTCATTCAACATGAGGGGCGCATTTTACTGAGTATCGGCGATGTCACTGGACATGGTTTAGAAAGCGGCGTTTTGGCAATTATGGTGCAATCGGCGGTGCGAACTTTATTTCTCAATGAGGAAACCGATTTTGTTAAATTTTTAGGTGCGCTTAATAAGATGATTTGCCAGAACGTGGCTCGAATGAAAGCCCAAAAAAACATGACATTGGTTTTATTGGAGTATCAAAATGGACAACTCCGTTTAAGTGGACAACATGAAGATATTATTGTGGTGCGAGATGGCAAAGTGGAATTGATAGATACTATTGATTTAGGTTTTCCATTTGGATTTATTGATAATATTGCCGATTTTGTATCTGAAACTAAGATTAAACTGAATCATGGAGATGTAGTGGTGCTTTATACTGATGGCATTACGGAAGCCACAAATATTGATAAAAAAGAGTACGGTTTGGAGCGTTTGTGTGAGGTGGTTAAACAAAACTGGCAATCCTCTGCCAAAAAAATCCAGCAATCTGTGATTGAAAATGTGAAACAGTACATTGGCGAGCAGACGGTATTTGATGATATTACTTTGTTGGTTTTGAAAAGGGTGTAAATTGGGGGCAGACTACGTTTGATTAGTTATGAGTTAAATATTTGATTTTAAAAATATATTAATTATACGGAGTATGGGTATGGCAGGTTTGGGGTTAATGATATACGGGGTGAGTTGTTGATGGGCGTTTGTGTGTCAAAAAAATTATGATACTTTAGGTAGTTGGTTGCAAACCTGCTCCGGCAAACAAACCTACGAGCTAGTACAGGAGGGCGGAAATATCCAGTGAGAAATCCTATTTTTTGAAAAAATAGGATTTCTTTGCCATCATGGTGATCTGCTTTGATTAGTTTAATTTGTTTAGCCAGATTTTTTTCAGTTTGGGTAAAATTTATCATATATGCCCTTCGATGTGTGAATATATAAACCGCAAATCCCTGTACCCGCATTAAGCAATTAACGGAGTATATAATTAGCTAATATAATCCAAAAATTAACTTATACTTTGAAACATCTTGATGAGTGTAAGCTTCTAAAGCAATTTGTCGCGCTTGTCGCAAAACTTTGTCAAAAATCTGATTATCAGACAAATCAAGACGCAATACCAGCGTATTGACAAAAAAACCAATCAAGGATTCGGTTTGGCTCTGAGTGCGATTAGCGATAGGGGGTTGAAAACAGCTACAAATTATATGGAAAAATATTGACAAAAATATCTTTTTATTCCGACTTGACAAACTATTTTTGGTTTGGTATCTTGTCTGTCGCCACTTTTGAGATGTACGGCAATGTCAAAACGATGCTTTCTGTGTATACGAAGCTAAAAACAAATCCTAAAAGGCATTGGAGATTCATCACTCATGACAATAACTCTTGCTCATAAAATCTGTTTAGATCCAAATGACAAGCCCTCGGCAATATTTCAAACAAGCTTGTGGAATTGCGCGTTTCACCTGGAATTGGGCCTTAGAAGAATGGAAACGCCAATATGAAAATGGTTTAAAACCAAGGGCTTTCGCACTAAAAAAGCAATTTAATGCGATAAAACCCGTTGATTTTCCGTGGATGTACGATGTGACGAAATATGCGAGTCAACAGCCGTTTATTTTTATGCAAACAGCATTTAATCGTTTTTTTAAAGGTTTAGGAGGTTATCCGCAATTTAAAAAGAAAAATCACCATGATAGTTTTTATGTGGGTAATAATCATATAAAGCTAGATGGTAAATACATCAAGTTACCCAAACTGGGTTGGATAAGAATGCGTGAAGCGTTACGTTTTTCTGGAAAGGTGATAAGTGCCACGATTTCTAATAAAGCAAACAAGTGGTTTGTAAGTCTTAATGTTGAATTAGAGCAAATGCCTAAGTCATGCGAGAGCCAAGCTGGCGTGGGTGTTGATCTAGGTATTAAGGCACTTGCCACTTTGTCAAATGGGAAAGCTTTCGAGGCACCAAAACCTTTAAAGAAATTCCTTAAAAAACTGAAACGCATGCAGCGTTCATTGTCTCGCAGGGTAAAAGGATCGCATAATCGACAAAAACTCAAACAAAAGATAGCATCTGTGCATGCCAAAATAACAAATATCAGGCAGGATTCACTTCATAAAATCACCCGTTATTTGACTGATAGCTTCGGTGGCATTGTGATTGAAGATTTGAATGTATCTGGTATGTTAAAAAACCGTAAGCTTTCTCGTGCGATAACTGATATAGGTTTTTACGAGTTTAGACGGCAACTTGAGTATAAGTCGAAATATAAGGGCAATTACCTGTTGATTGCTGATAGGTGGTTTCCTTCTTCCAAAAATTGTTCAAACTGTGGGCAGAAGAAAGAAGAACTGAAGTTATCTGAGCGCGTTTACCATTGCTCCGCTTGTGGTCATGAACAAGATCGAGATTTGAATGCGGCTATTAATTTAAAAAACCTTTTATATCAATCTGGTTGATACTGAGTCAAAATACCGGGAGTTCCTCGGAAACGAAGTAACGAAGTAAATTAACGCCTGCGGACAAGACGGCTCTGCTTCTGGATTTGGGCGTTCCGCCACTTCGTTTCCAGAAGCAACCAGCTTGGTTGAAGCAGGAACCGAACCATGGTGATGTTTGTCCATAAATCGGAGAACGGTTTAACACACTCCGTAGATGGGATTTCAGTAACAACCGCGCAGTTTGCTGGTTCATTGTCTTCGATGACGATAGTAGCATTGTCTAAACTCTCTCCGCTAACTCAATGCCATTAAGTTAAGGTTTTTTGTCGGGTGGGTAGAGCTTCGCTACACCCACCAAACCTTTGAAATTTATAACAATGGTGGGTTTCGCTTTCGCTCTACCCACCCGACAATATCTCGGTACGATATGGCATTGCTCCGCTAACTGGATCTAGTTTCAGAATTGCTCCGATATAATCATCTCCTTGCCTGGCACTACCCTCTGTCGTGGCATAGTCTATTTCTAGTATATCTCGTCATTTCTTTGAACAGTGAGAGTGGCACCACCGCCACCGCTATTTTCAGCTACTTTAATAATAGGTGTGGTAAAAAATCCAGAACAAGATGTTTGTGTGGTATCCCAATCGGGGTTGCGGCTATCAAGCCATGCGATAAGTTCGGCGTCAGATGCGGTTAGGTGGTTGTTGTTTAACAATTAATAATTAATATATAAACACCGCCGCGTCCACACCCACAAATCAACGGTTTCCAAAACCGATTCATGGAAAGGAGACAAAATACCATAAAGGCAATATTCTCCACTTGGCAAGTTATCGGGCAATATCAAGTCAAGCAAGATCACAGGATTATCTGCTATTCTTTGTCCATCCCATTTGGCAACAGTATTGATAGCTGCAAATTGATTTTCTTTAGTCAGCGCGAAAAAGTTTCCATCTGGCATCAGCACGGCGGCATATAAGTCATATCCCCTAGCGAACTTCTCCGTCAGTCGCGCTTGAAAAAGTTCTCCGAGATTATAGTTATCTTTTTCCAGTTCGATTTGTAGAGAGGTAGGAGGTGTGGTTTCCCAACCTGGGTTGTGCTCATCAAGCCATGCGATAAGTTCTGGATCATAAGCGGTTAGGTAGTTGCCGTTTAATTTTAAATAAGGAGGCTGTGGATAGCTAGGTAAGGGTCGTATCAAGGACATGTTTTTCAATTCAACTGGGATTTCTCCGTAGAGTTGGTTGTTGTGCAGCCAGAGCCAGATCAATTTGGTCAAATTGCCCAATTCAGTTGGAATTGTGCCAGTGAGTTGGTTGTTATCCAGATAGAGCCAGTTCAATTTGGTCAAATTGCCCAATTCCGTTGGAATTTCGCCAGTGAGTTGGTTGTTATCCAGACGGAGCCAACTCAAATTGGTCAAATTGCCCAATTCCGTTGGGATTGTGCTGGTGAGTTGGTTGTTATCCAGATAGAGCTCCTCCAAATTGGTCAAATTACCCAATTCCCTTGGTATTTCGCCGGTGAGTTGGTTGTTATCCAAATAGAGATCCTCCAAATTGGTCAAATTACCCAATTCCCTTGGTATTTCGCCGGTGAGTGAGTTGTTATTCAGATAGAGCCACGTCAAATTGGTCAAATTACCCAATTCAGTTGGAATTTCGCCGGTGAGTTGGTTGTAAAACAGACCGAGAAACGTCAAACGGGGTCAAATTACCCAATTCCGTTGGGATTTCGCCGGTGAGTTGGTTGCGAAACAGAGAGAACTCCTCCAAATTGGTCAAATTGCCCAATTCATTTGGGATTTCGCCGGTGAGTTGGTTGCCAAACAGACCGAGAATCGTCAAACGGGTCAAATTACCCAATTCAGTTGGGATTTCGCCGGTGAGTTGGTTGTAATGTAGACCGAGAACCGTCAAACGGGTCAAATTGCCCAATTCCGTTGGGATTGAACCAGTGAGCTGGTTCTTATACAGTTCGAGAACCGTCAAACGGGTCAAATTGCCCAATTCCGTTGGGATTGAACCAGTGAGCTGGTTCTTATACATATTGATATACACCATATAGTCATAGCTATAGTTAAATTGGGGATATTTACCTGGGTTTGGGCCGGCGGGGTAGCTGCTAGACAGATTGAGATACGTCAAATTGGTCAAATTGCCCAATTCAGTTGGGATTGAACCACGGAGTCTGTTGGTAGACAGAGAGAGCCTCGATACATGTCCCCCGCTACATGAAACGCCATACCAACTACAAGGCGTATTCGTCACAATCCACCCGTCGTTATCCCCCCAATTAGCACCATCCGTACTATTGTAAAGAGCGACAAGTGCCTCACATTCCGTCGTTGGAATTTCAGTAACAGCCGCGCAGTCTGCCGGTTCATTGTCTTCGATGACGATAGTCGCATTGTCTAAATTCTCCCCAGTAACCGGTGAGGTTAGGGTGATTGTGAAAGTTTCATTAGTTTCAGAATTGCTATCATCGTTGATAGTTATTGTGAAGGATTTGTCAGTGACATCACCATCTGCCCAGTTTAGGGTGCCTGTGGCTCCGATATAATCATGTCCTTGGCTGGTGGCGCTACCTTCTGTCGTGGCATAGTCTAGTGTTCCATTTGTCTCGCCATTTCTCTGAACAGTGAGAGTGACGGTACCAGCATTTTCAGCTACTTTAACGATAGGTGTGGTAAAAAATCCAGAACAAGATGTTTGTGTGGTATCCCAACCCGGGCTGCGGCTATCAAGCCATGCGATAAGTGAGGAGTCAGATGTGGTTAGCTGGTTGTTGTTTAAGTTTAATCTTATCTTATTAAGATTAGAAATGTTTTCTGGGATTTCTCCGCATAGTTGGTTGTTAGACAGAGAGAGCCCCAATACATGTCCTTCATGACAATCAACACCATACCAACTACAAGGCATATTCGTCTCATTCCACCGGTCGTTACGCTGCCAATTAGCACCATCAGTACTATTATAAAGAGTGATAAGTGCCTCACACTCCGTCGATGGGATTTCAGTAACAACCGCGCAGTCAAACGGATCATTAATGATGATAGTGGCATTGTCTAAATTTTCCCCACTAACTGGTGAGGTTAGGGTAATTGTGAAAGTTTCATTAATTTCAGAATTACTATCATCGTTAATAATTATTGCGAAAGATTTGTCAGTGACATCACCATCTGCCCAGTTTAGGGTGCCTGTGGATCCGATATAATCATCTCCTTGCTTGGCACTACCCTCTGTCGTGGCATAGTCTAGTGTTCCATTTGTATCGCCATTTCTCTGAACAGTGAGAGTGACGGTACCAGCATTTTCAGCTACTTTAACGATAGGTGTGGTAAAAAATCCAGAACAAGATGTTTGTGTGGTATCCCAACCCGGGATGCGGCTATCAAGCCATGCGATAAGTGAGGAGTCATAAGCGGTTAGGTGGTTGTTGTCTAATTTCAAGAACAGAGACAGATTTTTTAATTCAACTGGGATTTCTCCGCACAGAGAGTTGTTATCCAGATGGAGTTGCGATAACTTGCTCAAATTGCCCAATTCTCTTGGGATTTCGCCACTGAGTGAGTTCTCAGACAGAAAGAGAGAGTGCAAATTGCTCAAATTGCCCAATTCTCTTGGGATTTCGCCACTGAGTGAGTTCTCAGACAGAAAGAGCCACTCCAAATTGCTCAAGTTTCCCAATTCACTTGGGATTTCGCCGCTGAGTTGGTTGCCAGACAGATAGAGCCTCTCCAAATTGCTCAAGTTTCCCAATTCACTTGGGATTTCGCCGCTGAGTTGGTTGCCAGACAGATAGAGCCTCTCCAAATTGCTCAAGTTTCCCAATTCACTTGGGATTTCGCCGCTGAGTTGGTTGCCAGACAGAGAGAGCCCCGATACATGCCCCCCGCTACATTCAACGCCATACCAACTACAAGGCGTATTCCTCACATTCCACCCGTCGTTACCCCGCCAATTAGCACCATCAGTACTATCATAAAGAGCGATAAGCGCCTCACACTCCGTAGATGGGATTTCAGTAACAAGCGTGCAGTCTGTCGGTTCATTGTCTTCGATGACGATAGTCGCATTGTCTAAATTCTCCCCAGTAACCGGTGAGGTTAGGGTGATTGTGAAAGTTTCATTAATTTCAGAATTGCTATCATCGTTAATAGTTATTGTGAAAGATTTGTCACTGACATCACCATCGGCCCAGTTTAGGGTGCCTGTGGCTCCGATATAATCATGTCCTTGCCTGGCGCTACCTTCTGTCGTGGCATAGTCTAGTGTTCCATTTGTCTCGCCATTTCTCTGAACAGTGAGAGTGACGGTACCAGCATTTTCAGCTACTTTAACGATAGGTGTGGTAAAAAATCCAGAACAAGATGTTTGTGTGGTATCCCAACCCGGGTTGCGGCTATCAAGCCATGCGATCAGTTCGGCATCTGATGCGGTTAGCTGGTTGTTGTCTAATAATTGGGCTCCTAATGGATGAGGTAAGGATAGCGAGGACAGGTTTTTCAATTCAACTGGGATTTCTCCACAGAGTTGGTTTCCAGACAGAGAGAGCCCATGCCCCCCGCTACATTCAACGCCATACCAACTACAAGGCGTATTCGTCTCATTCCACCCCGTATTATTCTCCCAATTAGCACCGCCAGTACTATTATAAAAAGCGACAAGCGCCTCACACTCCGTAGATGGGATTTCAGTAACAGCCGCGCAGTCAGTTGCAGCTTGCGCCAAAGGTGACATTAAAATGAATAGTAAGAGTATTGCATGAAAGCCAAAATGATGTTTATTTAACATAATAATATCCTTAATCGTGCCTAAAAAAAATGATCATGATATATATTAGACCAAAATTTTTGTCGCTGCATTAATTTAGCCTACTCATGAGAAATCCGATTTTTCCAAAAAATCGGATTTCTTTTAGACTCGTCCAAGATAAATCTTGGACTCCAAAACATCACTTAATTTTTCTTGACATCAACAATTTTTTTAGAAATAATACCTGCTAATCCCTGCGGAGCATTTAAGCTAAGCCACCGGGATTAAAACCCTTAATCCGTTATATTTTGTTTGGAAAAAAAAATGAAACCACTTTATGTTGCATTATTGATTGTTTTTTCCGTATTTTTTACGGTAGCCAAGGCTCAAAGTACTGCACAACAGCTCTATGCTGAAAATTGTGCCACTTGTCATGGTATGGATCGTGGCGGTTATATTGGTCCAGGACTGAACAGCGAACGCTATGCCAATTTTCCCGAAATCGCATTAGCAGCAATTATCTCAGCGGGTATGCCCGGCACATTGATGCCTGCTTGGGGAAAACGTCTCTCAACAGATGAGATAGCTCAATTGGCATCATTTGTCAAAAACAATCCCAAAGAAGAACTTAAATGGGATATGCGCGACATCAGACTCTCACTTGAAGTTTATGTTGCTGATGAGTCATCCCTACCAATTCAACCGACCTATCCGATCACAAATTTAGATAATTTGATGGCCGTTATGTCGCGTGGCACATACTCCAATGGTCAAAAATCCAAAGTGGTATTCTTTAATGGAGAGAATAATCAAATAGTTGGAGAAATCCCAACTTGGAAAGCCCCCCATTTAGTGGATTACCATCCAAACAATCCGCGTTGGGCTTATGTGAAAACCGATGGTGGTAGAGTCTTCAAGGTGGATCTCTTCTCTATGAAGGCGGTTCGTAGTATCCAAGTTGGATTTACTGGCCCATCATTGGCCGTTTCATGGGATGGACGTTACATAGCGGCTGGCTCTTTTGTACCCAATACTGCGGTGATTCTCGATGCCAATACCCTTGAGCCGATTAAATATTTTGATCTGAAAGGGATCAGTCCAGATGGTGAGATGGTATCTGCTGATTCTGGTAGTATTACTGCAACGCCTTACGGAAACTATTTTGCTATTGCTCTGGAAAAAGCGGGGCAGGTGTGGATTATTGATCTTGATAAAAGTGGAATGCCTGTCACGAGGATCAAAAATGTAGGTCGTCATCTACACGATGCCTTTTTAACCAAAGATGGTCGTTATTTAACAATTGCAGCTTATGATGACAATAAGCTTGTTGTCATTGATTTCGACACAAAAAAGGTAGTGAAGGATATTCCAGCAGGTTGCACTCCCCACACCGGCTCTGGTGCAATCACTAAGATTGGATCACGAATGGTTGGTTTTGGTACTAATTTTGGGAGTGGGAGTAGCTGCGATAAAACGGTAGTGACGATATTTGATGCTGATACTTTTGAGGTTATTAAACAGCTTCCTGTCATTGGTGGTACAGAATCACCAGCGGCTCATCCCCAAGCACCTTATGTGGTTGTTGATATCATTAGTGGTGCAAATGCTGACAAAATTCAGTTTATTGATAAAGAGAGCTTGAAAGTTGTGAAGACAATCAGTGTTGGTGGACATTCTCATTTTCCCGAATACACTGGCAAATATCTTTATGTGAGTGCCGGCTATGCTGGTAACAAGGTTGTGATCTACGATTCTCAAACTTTGAAAAAGGTGAAAGAGGTTTCATTAGAGGTTCCGGCGGGTATCTTCTCTCATGCTCGCCCCAAAATGGTGACGATTGGGTTAGAATGATTTTTTGGTTGCCCTACTTGGAAGTCCAAGATAAATCTTGGACTCCGAATACCAACCACTACCTTGCCGTCGCCGAATCTATCAAATCCCAATGGTAGGTACTTTGACCATTTAAGTCAATATCCTCTAAGCCATAATAATAGGTGGCTCCCGTTTCGAGATCGGCATCTATATAAGAATAGACGCTAAAGTCGCCTTGGGCTGCGATGAGTTGTTCTGTTAGTCTTATGACGGTTGAATAATCACCGTATTTCCAAGCTTCACCGGTGGCTCGCCATAGATGAAATCCGGCATTGTCAAGCTCAGTAGCGGTTTGCCATTCTAAGAGTATCCCCGTTTCTAATGCCATCGCTGTGAATTCGTTTAGGGTGACGAGAGTGGTGTCATCATCGGAAATAGTGACAGTGGCATTGTCTAAATTTTCCCCACTAATCGGATCAGTTAGGGTGATTGTGAAAGTTTCATTACCTTCAGAATCGCCATCATCAGTAATAGCTATTGTGATGGTTTTGTCAGCGGAGTCTCCATATGACCAATATAATGTCCCTGTGGTTTGGGTGTAGTCGCTGCCGGCTGTGGCAGTGCCGTCGGTGGTGGCGTAGTTTGCTGATATGGCTCCGTTATTAGCTCCGGCGCGGGTGACGGTGATGGTTGCTTGTCCGCCGTTTTCGGTTACGCTGTATGTTGCTGACGAGAATTGTAATGTTGTTACAACAGGACAAGATGTTTGTGTGGTATTCCAACCCGGGTTGTGGCTATCAAGCCAAGCGATCAGTTCTGAGTCAGATGCGGTTAGGTGGTTGTTGTCTAATCTTAATTTAGAGCCGTATTGATCAGGTAATGGTATATTAGACAGGTTTTTCAATTCAAGTGGGATTTCTCCGCATAGTTGGTTGGAATACAGATAGAGAGACTGCAAATTGCTCAAATTGCCCAATTCAATTGGGATTGAGCCGGTGAGTTTGTTGCTAAACAGCCAGAGATATTTCAAATTAATCAAATTGCCCAATTCACTTGGGATTGAGCCGGTGAGTTTGTTGATATGCAGCCAGAGATCCGTCAAATTGCTCAGATTGCCCAATTCAGTTGGGATTGAGCCGGTGAGATTGTTGGAAGACAGAGAGAGAGACGTCAAATTGCTCAGATTGCCCAATTCAATTGGGATTGAGCCGGTGAGATTGTTGGAAGACAGAGAGAGAGACGTCAAATTGCTCAGATTGCCCAATTCACTTGGGATTGAGCCGGTGAGTTTGTTTTTAGACAGCCAGAGAGACGTCAAATTGCTCAGATTGTCCAATTCACTTGGGATTGAGCCGGTGAGTTTGTTCCTATCCAGAGAGAGATACTCCAAATTGCTCAGATTGCCCAATTCACTTGGGATTGAGCCGGTGAGTTTGTTGCTAAACAGCCAGAGCATCTCCAAATTGCTCAGATTGCCCAATTCAATTGGGATTTCGCCGGTGAGTTCGTTGGAATACAGATTGAGCCTCTCCAAATTGCTCAGATTACCCAATTCACTTGGGATTGTGCCGGTGAGATTGTTGGAATACAGAGAGAGAGACGTCAAATTGCTCAGATTGCCCAATTCAATTGGGATTGAGCCGGTGAGATTGTTGGAAGACAGAGAGAGATACTCCAAATTGCTCAGATTACCCAATTCACTTGGGATTGAGCCGGTGAGTTCGTTGAAATACAGTTCGAGATCCGTCAAATTGCTCAAATTGCCCAATTCACTTGGGATTGTGCCGGTGAGTTCGTTGAAATACAGATAGAGACTCTCCAAATTGCTCAGATTGCCCAATTCAGTTGGGATTGTGCCGGTGAGTTTGTTTAAAGACAGATTGAGCCCCTCCAAATTGCTCAGATTGCCCAATTCTGTTGGGATTGAGCCGGTGAGTGGGTTGGAAGACAGCCGGAGATCCACCAAATTGCTCAGATTGCCCAATTCAGTTGGGATTGAGCCGGTGAGTGAGTTGTTAGACAGATAGAGCCTCGATACATGTCCACCGCTACATGTCACTCTATACCAACTACAAGGCATATTCGTCACATTCCACCCCGTCTTATTGTGCCAATTAGCACCATCAGTACTATTATAAAGAGCGACAAGTGCCTCACACTCCGTAGATGGAATTTCAGTAACTGCCGCGCAGTCAGTAGCAGCATGCGCCAAAGGCGACATTAAAACCAATAATAACAATAAAATAAAAAACGGACTTTTTAACATAATATTTTTCCTAGCCTCTTGCAAAACTCAAAAAAAAATTTTTCCTTTGAGGAACAACATCCCCCGTTATCAAACAATATAGTTCATTGAGTGTCATATTTCAATTAAACATTTTAATATTGCCTATAAATATACTTATATAATATAAGTGATATAACTGACGCACGAAAAAAAAATAAGAGCTAGCGTAGGGTGCGTCCTGGGCACAAATAAAAAAACCTAAAATACTGCCATCCTAAAAGGTGCGTGGGACGCACCCTACGCTTGCTGACAAAACGCCATCGGCATGTTCCCCTAAAATAGGTGCGTAGGAGGCACCCTGAACGATCTATCTTTTCCGCCTTTTACCTTTCCGTTTCCTTTTAACGCCGCGCAAAAAATCACCCAACTCATCAGGCTTGCCATTAGATTCAACGTTGTTTTCACCCTTAAACACCATTAGTAACTTTCTATGATATTTCTGGTGTTCTTGTGGTAGTGAACCAGCAAACGCTGAAATAAAAGTTTTCGCTGTATAATAATTGTTTAATCTCAGATGTTGCTTAAAATGGGTG
The DNA here is from genome assembly GCA_000785145.2 of Candidatus Thiomargarita nelsonii. Taxonomy (GTDB): domain Bacteria; phylum Pseudomonadota; class Gammaproteobacteria; order Beggiatoales; family Beggiatoaceae; genus Thiomargarita; species Thiomargarita nelsonii_B. Next base: position 26,339 of record JSZA02000060.1, on the reverse strand, counting down.
TAGGTATTCGTCACTTGCGCCGTTGCATGACCTAAATCTTTAATATTGTCTTTCAATTCCACAAAACATAAGACACGCTCGCTCCCTCTCGCATAAAACACTATCAAATCACAAAGTTCTTCACCCGATCTCTTTCCCCATAAGCGTTGACGCAACCGACACTCAGGATTCGAGTTATCATCTATGGAGAAAAAAAGTATCGTTTCATCATGTTGTGGTTGCACCGTTATCGACGCTTTGCTTTCTTTAAAACTCGTATAACCGGGGAGCAAACAAGGCGTTAACAGTAATGTCTCAAGGAGCAAACCATTTTCTGAAATAGGCATTATTTATCCCCTTACGTCGTCGTTTTCAGTAATTGGGGAAACATACTCGATACATCTGAAGAGACATCGCCAAATGTACTCCAATCTATAATCCCGTCTTCATCAACAATGTTCTTTGCAGTGCCCTCTTCAAAAAGATAAATTGAGACTTGCGCTTGGGAAATAAAAGCGTTCCTCTGTTCTAAGTAAAACAGTTTATCAATGGCTTCCTTGTCATCATGTTTAGCCGCTTGCATGAGATTGGCAAGATGATCGACTATGTAAGGACTATGGGTAGTGATTAAGACATGCAAGCCCGCATTTACTAACATCGCCAAAAATTCAATGATTTCCACTTGGGCGGCGGGGTGTAAATTCATTTCTGGCTCGTCAATGATAAGCCATTCATTGGGTTCAGCAAAATAGCGTAAATAAAGAACTAACGGTGCCAATTCTTTTACCATTGATGAAACAATTGGCATTTCTAATTTGTTCTGGCTCCCTGCCGGTTGGAAAAGGAGTTCTTTGAGTAATCCTGAAGTATCAATAGATAACTTTCCTTGCAAAATGTCGGTTTCCAAAATGTCAGCCAATTTGATATATTCTAAAATTTGGGGATTTTCCTTGATTTGCTCTTCTCTTTCAGCAGAAATACTTGGAAGATAGGCATCGGCAATCATTCCCAAAAAGCTTTGTACGGGTGCCAGCCAATTAATATTTCCTTCAGATTTTTCGTTTTTTTTAATCGCCTCGTGGTGAAAAGGAAAAGTGATAAAAGTCGTTCTTTCAGTGGGGAGTGTATAAACCTTTGAATAGAAAGTGCTATGGAGTATCTGAAAGAGTTGCACTCCGACAAATTGTTTAACGGCTCGGCTAGGTAGTTTTTTCAGCACTTCACCTTCAGAATAAAAATATAAGGTGGCATTTCCTGATTCTTTTAGTGCATTGAGTAAAGCGCCACGGCGTGAGCCGAAAGAAAGTTTTTTTTCGACGGCGACGGCTGTTATTTTGTCCAAAAAGGCGGGTTTTGTGTCTCCTAAACTGATGTGCATTTGCAAATTTTCAAAAGTCACTCGCCTCGTTGCCATAAATGTTCGCATCCATTTGGGCGCGAGACGTGCCACTTCATTGATATAGAGTTCGGCATAATCGTTGGCAAATTGAACTAAATCAATTTGTGCATTACCTTCTTCAAGCAATTGCGTAATAGCCTTATCTAAGGGGGGATATGTTTGTTGAGTTTGACTTTCTAAAAAGGCTCGATGGTATTTTTCGTATCCATCTAGTCCAAGGATAGCTGATAAGGTGTAAGCTGCCCAAGTTTTACCTGTGCCGTTATCACCAATAAAAACCGTTAAAGGTTTTAAGTCAATCGAGGCGTTATTAATAACACCTAAGTTGCGTAGGTTTATTTTCATAATAATAGTCAATTATTTATACAAGTTTATTGATCATACTCCTAAAATGGCAAAAAATACAACCCCCTAAATCACTCAATGTCAGCCTTACGCGGACTCGTCCAAGATAAATCTGGCCGACTCCAAAACATAACTTAATTTTTCTTGCCACTTGTCATGGTATGGATCGTGGAGGTTATATTGGTCCAGGACTGAACAGCGAACGCTATTTTGCTATTGCTCTGGAAAAAGCGGGGCAGGTGTGGATTGTCTCACTTGATAAAAGTGGAATGCCTGTCACTCAGATCAAAAATGTAGGTCGTCATCTACACGATGCCTTTTTAACCAAAGATGGTACAGAATCACCAGCGGCTCATCCCCAAGCACCTTATGTGGTTGTTGATATCATTAGTGGTGCAAATGCTGACAAAATTCAGTTTATTGATAAAGAGAGCTTGAAAGTTGTGAAGACAATCACTGTCGGTGGACATTCTCATTTTCCCGAATACACTGGCAAATATCTTTATGTGAGTGCCGGCTATGCTGGTAACAAGGTTGTGATCTACGATTCTCAAACTTTGAAAAAGGTGAAAGAGGTTTCATTAGAAGTACCGGCGGGTATCTTCTCTCATGCTCGCCCCAAAATGGTGACGATTGGGTTAGAATGAAATCTTAAAAATCCTATTTCTTCAAGAAATAGGATTTTTTTTACCCGAAAATTTCTGTCTATGCACTTAAGTTATTGGAGTACAAAGCTTTAGCTTTGTCAGACAGTACAAAGCTAAAGCTTTGTACTCCAACACTAATAACATATATGACAGTACAAAGCTAAAGCTTTGTACTCCAACACTAATAACATATATGACAGCGTACTAGTCGGAGAGTTGCACACTCTCCACCCAAACCTGTTTACCATCAACCACCACCCCAATCCCCCAGATACGTTTAACGCCCTGTTCCTGCAATTCGACAGCGTATTGCTTCACCTTTATCTGCTGCAAGGCACTTTGCATGGCATCTTTTACAGTCTTCTCATCGGGTCGATCAATTTTTTTAAATTCAAAAACAAATCCGGGCTCGTCAAGCTGACGCGGGATCATCAAAACATCATAACGACCATATCCCGATTCCCGATTAGAACGGACAATGTAACGATCACTCAAATGCGTCAATAAACCCAAAACAAAAGCATGATAAACCTGTTCCGGCGCATCGCCTGCTGTGTCATGGTAACTCAAAACGGATAAAACCATTTCTTCTAATCGCTTACCGAATCTTTTCCAATCGGCTTGCGTCAGAGAATGCAATAAATCCCGTAAGCGCTGGCTACCCACCGTTTTTTGAATCCAGAGTCGAATCGTCTGGCGATAAAACGAGCGCACTTCCCGGTTGGGAATGGTGAGATCATAAATCAACTCATCTTCTGAAAATCCGACACTCTCCGATTTAAGATAACCGCTGAAAACCAACAAACTCCAAATATCTTGTTCATCGCGCATTGTTAAATCGCGCAGAACAATGTTTTCATTCAGAGGCGTTTGTATGGAGTCACCAACCAACAAAGATTCAATTTGAGTTTGAAATCCCGGCTCAGTGTGTGTGACTAAATCACGCAACAAGGCATTACTGCTCGTATTAATCCAGTAAGGACGAGGAAACCTATCGCTACTCGCTATAAAATTCAGCACGGACCAAGGATTATAAATCACTCGATCCCCAAATAAATAACCATTGTACCAAGCTTTCAAAGCCGCCAATTGCTTGTCAGTCAGAGAAAAATCTTCACTCAATTGTTTGAGTTCGGTTTCTGTGAACCCAAAGCAATCTTGAAATTCAGGACGCAGCAGAGGCAACACATCCAGATTATTCAATCCCGAAAAAATAGACTCTTTAGCAATCCGCAAAATCCCTGTGAGTACACCTTTTTCGAGATCAACATTATCCTTGAGTGCCCCACTGAGCAAATTTCGCATAAAGACAACAATTTCCTCATAATATCCATATTCATGCCCAGCATGGATGGGCGTATCATATTCGTCAAGCAAGACAATCACCCGTTTTCCGGTTTGTCGGTGAATAATCTGCATTAGAAAGCTTAACGCATCTTCCCAGTTTCCAAGCTTTCCGCCTTCTTCAGTGATTTTGTCATAATCCTGTTGCTCTTCAGAAACGAGTTTTTCATAAAGGAGAGTTTTGTATTCCAGATACAACTTTTTTAACTGGCGGCGAATCAGGTAAAGACATTGTTCCGCCGTCGTTTCCTTGCAATTTTTAAAGGTCAGAAAAATGACAGGATATTGCCCTTGATGCTGCATCGCGTCTGTGTCTTGTTCAATGAACAGTCCCTTAAACAGATGAGCCAAACTCTCTTCTCGTTTTTCAAAAAAATAGCGGAGCATGGAGAGATTTAATGTTTTGCCAAAACGACGGGGACGGGGGAGTAACAAGACTTCCGTGGGACGGTTGATGACTTCTTTTATAAATAAACTTTTGTCCACGTAGTAGGAGTCGTTTTCACGGAGTTTTTTGAAGTCGGACAATCCAAGAGGTATTTGATGAGACATGATGATTTCCTGTGTTTACCGTTTTGCTGATAGAATGGGTTATTTTACACTAATTATTAAAAGAAATCCTATTTTTTAATATAATAGGATTTCTATAAATTACAGCAGACGTGATGTTTTGTAGGGGCAACACCCTAGTGGTTGCCCTCAGAGTTGCACAGTCTCCACCCAAACCTGTTTACCATCAACCACCACCCCAATCCCCCAGATACGTTTAACGCCCTGTGCCTGCAATTCGACAGCGTATTGCTTCACCTTTATCTGCTGCAAGGCACTTTGCATGGCCTCTTTTACAGTCTTCTCATCTGGTCGATCAATTTTTTTAAATTCAAAAACAAAACCGGACTCGTCAAGCTGACGCGGGATCATCAAGACATCATAACGACCATATCCCGATTCCCGATTAGAACGGACAATGTAACGATCACTCAAATGCGTTAATAATCCCAAAACAAAAGCATGATAAACCTGTTCCGGCGCATCGCCTGCTGTGTCATGGTAACTCAAAACGGATAAAACCATTTCTTCTAATCGCTTACCGAATCTTTTCCAATCTGCTTGCGTCAGAGAATCCAATAAATCCCGTAAGCGCTGGCTACCCACCGTTTTTTGAATCCAGAGTCGAATCGTCTGGCGATAAAACGAGCGCACTTCCCGGTTGGGAATGGTGAGATCATAAATCAACTCATCTTCTGAAAATCCTTCCGAGGCAAAAGTTTTGTGCAACAAAACTTTTGCCTCGGAAACTCTCTGATTTAAGATATCCGCTGAAAACCAACAGACTCCAAATATCTTGTTCATCGCGCATTGTTAAATCGCGCAGAACAATGTTTTCATTCAGAGGCGTTTGTATGGAGTCACCAACCAACAAAGATTCAATTTGAGTTTGAAATCCCGGCTCAGTGTGTGTGACTAAATCACGCAACAAGGCATTACTGCTCGTATTAATCCAGTAAGGACGAGGAAACCTATCGCTACTCGCTATAAAATTCAGCACGGACCAAGGATTATAAATCACTCGATCCCCAAATAAATAACCATTGTACCAAGCTTTCAAAGCCGCCAATTGCTTGTCAGTCAGAGAAAAATCTTCACTCAATTGTTTGAGTTCGGTTTCTGTGAACCCAAAGCAATCTTGAAATTCAGGACGCAGCAGAGGCAACACATCCAGATTATTCAATCCCGAAAAAATAGACTCTTTAGCAATCCGCAAAATCCCGGTGACTACACCTTTTTCAAGATCAACATTATCCTTGAGTGCCCCACTGAGCAAATTTCGCATAAAGACAACAATTTCTTCATAATATCCATATTCATGCCCAGCATGGATGGGCGTATCATATTCGTCAAGTAAGACAATCACCCGTTTTCCGGTTTGTCGGTGAATCCACCGCATTAGAAATTTTAAGGCGTTTTCCAAATCGACAAAATTTCCCCGTTTTTCAGTGATTTTGTCATAATCCTGTTGTTCTTCAGAAACAAGTTCTTCATAAAGGACTGCTTTGTATTCCAGATACAACCCATTTAACAAACCGCGAATCTGGTCAAAACATTTTTCCGCCGGACTTACAATCCTTGAAGCTCAGAAAAATGACTGGATATTGCCCTTGATGCTGCATCACGTCTGTGTCTTGTTCAATGAACAGTCCCTTAAACAGATGAGCCAAACTCTCTTCTCGTTTTTCAAAAAAATAGCGGAGCATGGAGAGATTTAAGGTTTTGCCAAAACGACGGGGACGGGGGAGTAACAAGACTTCCGTGGGACGGTTGATGACTTCTTTTATAAATAAACTTTTGTCCACGTAGTAGGAGTCGTTTTCACGGAGTTTTTTGAAGTCGGACAATCCAAGAGGTATTTGATGAGACATGATGATTTCCTGTGTTTACCGTTTTGCTGATAGAATGGATTATTTTACACTTTATGGAGAAAAATGTCATGTCGTCCTTGATATTTCTGGTATATTTAGTTAAGCACAAAGACGTTTTCATATCTCTTAACTTAATGGCATTGAACCATAAACTACGAGCGGCAGGATTTCGTTAGACATAAGGTCATTGAAATAAAAAATATATTGTATTATGGCTCTAGCCAGAAAGCTATCATTATTTCTTACTACTATATATAATAAAAGACAAAATTAATTCGATCCTCAATTCGCGTTTAAAATAGCAAATAGCGATTAATGGATAGCACACGACTATATATAAATTTTTTTGACGATGATCCTGCGATTTTAATTTGCAATAATTTTCTTTGAAAATTGATACTAAAAATGTGTCACTCATTCATTAAGGAACGTGCATAAAATAACTTCTTTAAGTCAAAACAAAAGTCAAAACAAGACCTGCCAGGTTAAAACCAAACCTGGCAGGTCAAAAGCGTAACCAGGTCGGTATTTGACCTCAAACTGGCAGGTTTTGTTTTTAACCTGCCAGGTCTGGTTTTGAAGTTGACTAAGTTATTTCATGCACGTTCCTAACTATTAACTTTCCGTGACTTACAGTATCCCGACGAGGGCTCTTAATGCTAAACTGACAAGATTTCTCCTCGTACTCAATGACAATAGCTTGTAATAAAGCTAAACTGTCATCCCGACAAAAGCAAGTTTATATGCGTCGGATAGGTAGAGCGTTTGATCTGTGATTTTTGTGATATGATTTTTAGGCCATGATTATTTTCATCTCCACTGATCTTGTTTTTCAAGGAGATAAAAGTTTTTATTCAGAAAACGATGTCCCAACCCCATTATGTTATTATGGCAAAACTAAGTTAGAAGCCGAAAATTTTGTCTTGAAAATCAGTTCTAATTATTGCATAATACGATCTGCCATCATTTATGGGTGGAGTGTCAATTCATCTCAAGTCTTTACAGAAACCATGATTAAGCAGTTGAGACAGGGAAATCAAGTGAACTTGTTTGTAGATGAATATAGGATGCCTATCTATATTAAGAATTTATGTGCCATCTTATTAGAACTGGCGAGCCGGGATGAATTACAAGGAGTTTATCATATTTGTGGTCCAACACGACTCTGCCGGTTTGAGTTTGGTTTAGAATTGGCTGACGTTTGGGGATTTGATAAAACTTAATTGTAAAATTAAGATGTTAAGCTTAACTTAATGGCATTGGGCGCTTGAGTGCGACGCTCATAAACCTATACAATGACAGGATGAAGCACGTAAATAAAACCTAAAACATAAATGAACGTCTTAACCACCTTTAAAATAAGTGAATACGTTTTTGCAGATAATCTGGTTTTATTAAACCATGCAACTAACCAACTATTGGTTTTAAATTCATCAGCGCAATTAGTTTGGAAATGGTATTCTCAAAGGTATAGTGATAAACAAATCATCCAAAAAATGGCGGATTTTTATGGAATTCCACAATCAGTTGCCGAAAACGATCTTGAAATATTACGTGAAAATTGGCGTAGTTATGGGCTATTGGCAAATAGAACCGAAAATAAAACGCCTTTAACACCAAAAGATAACACAATCGTATCTACACAATCATTCAATACGCAAAGAACCTATTTACTTGCAAATACGCCATTTAGTTTGCGTTTTAAAGATAAGAATGTATTGGCTAATCATATACATTGTCTGTTTGCACATCTTGAAGTACATAATAAACAACCATTAAGACACTTTGAATTAATCCGGATAGCAGGCAAACATATTTTATTAGCAAACGGTGAAGAATTGTTTTGTGATTCATCATTTATAAATGTAAAAGGACATTTAATTCAGGAAATCTTAAAACTGAGCTATCCAGACACAGAATGGCTTGCCATGATACACGCAATGGCAGTGGCTTATGGACAAAAGGCTGTTGTGATGCCAGCACCCTCTGGATATGGAAAAACGACCTTGAGTGCTGCTTTGTTGAAAGCGGGCTTTAGTTATTTAAGTGATGATATGGTGCCAATAAAGCGTGGTAGTCATCAAATTACCCCGTTACCCACCAGCTTGAGTATTAAAAAAGGCAGTTGGCAGCTATTGGATAGCCACTATCCAGAATTAAATAAGTTACTCGTTTATAATAAGGGTAATCGTCAAGTGCGTTATCTAAATCCATCACGATATATAAAAACCACCAATCATTTGCCAGTAAGCGCACTGGTATTTCCACAGTATCAAGCTGGACAAAGGGCTACATTGGAACCTATTTCTAAAATTGAATCACTTCAACGATTAATTAAAAATGAAGTGTGGTTAGGGAATCCCATAAAAAATGACATTGTGTCAGAGTTTTTGGCTTGGCTCAATAATATTCCCTGCTTTTCATTTTATTACAGTGAACTTGAGCCGGCTGTACAAAAAATACGAACATTACTTTCAACATGAACGATTTAAACACTTTTTTATTAATCTGCCGTTGCCTCGCCTTTGAAGACAATAGTGAATCTCTCCGTAAACAATTTCAACAAGTTGCGTGGGAAAAGCTTGTCAAAGTATCTAGTCAATACTGGGTGACACAGGCACTATATTGGTCATTATCTAAAAAGGGCTTATTAAATGCACTGCCAAATGATGGCTTGATTCCTTATTTTGAAACTATTTTAGCGGCTAACCGAGACAGAAATCAAAGAATTCTTGCACAATTGCATAGTATAGCAACGCAACTCAATCAGGTAGGCATTGAACCACTATTCATGAAAGGAGTTGCCAGTTTAGCGACGGGGATTTATGAAGATGTAGGTATCCGCATGACAGGGGATATTGATTTACTTGTGCCTGAAAACAAGTTGATGGATTCTGTAGCAATTTTAGAAAAAATGGGTTATAGAGTGCATGACACGAATTGTACATTTACTAAAATTCATCATCACTATACCTCTCTTGTTTGTGATGGTGAACCCGCTGCTGTAGATTTACATCGGCGTCTTTTTAGCCGCGTTCCTAAGTTGTTACCCGCAAAAGACGTTTGGCACGATGCCATGTCATTTCAATTTCATAATGCCCGTGTAAAATTACCCTCTCCTCATCACCGAATCCAACACAATATCGTACACACATACCTTGAGGATAGACATTATAGAAAAGCAACAATCTCTTTAAGGCAACTTTACGAATTTGCGATGCTTAGACAGTCTTTAGAGGAAGAATTGGACTGGCAAAAATTGGCAATTTCTTTTAAATTACATGGCAAAACCAAGATATTTCATAACTATGTTGCAATGGCACATTATCTTTTAGCGCAACCTATGCCTGACGCTATACCACTTTCTAAGTCAACAACAAAAAATTATCGTCGTTTTCAAGATCGGAAAAATCATCAATGGTTTGCGAATATACTGGATTTTAAAATCTATTTGTTAAGTGCATTGAGGGCATCATTAATTTCCCCAAAGTTTATCTTAAAATTATTGCAATTGTCATGGTATTCTAAAAAAATTCGGATACTCAAAAAACGATTGTGGAATTCTTAATAATCACATCTTCACAAAAAAAATGCCTATATCTAAACCCCTAGCTATCTATCAAGAAATTGAAGCAGCAGCCAACAACGCCTTTGCACAAGCGCGTTGGCATGATGCCGTTATATCTTATCAACAAGCCATTAATCTTAACCAGCAAGACGCTTGGTTACATTATCATTTGGCAAAATCATTACATGAATTAGATAATTTTGATAACGCTATACTCGCTTGTCAACAAACCATTAAACTAGATTCTCAATTAGCTAATGCTCATAAGCTATTAGGAGATTTATTATTAAAAAATCAAAAACTGTCTGAAGCCAACCAAGCCTATCAAGAGGCTCTTGCGCTAAATCCAGATTTAGCCCTTGAAATAATAGACGCTTATCAAGCATTTTCTGAGGTGCTTGCCCTAGCCGAAAAATGGACTGAAGCAGAACAGGTTTATCAGCTCATTTTACAATTTGAACCAGAAAAAACCAAAGCCACTGTTTTTACCAATCTTGGTGATCTCTTCAAACAACAAAATCGCTGGATAGAGGCTACCAATATTTATAAACAAGCGGCTCAATGTGACAACCCCCCATTGGATTTAACCCAAAAATTGGTGGATGCCTTAGCAGTCGTTGCTAAAGAAGCTGAAAAAGAGGCACAAATACAACAGGCTGAACATCTTTACAAAACCAAGCTTTGCTCACGGCTTGCTCAGCATAAATGGTTAGAAGCGGCTAACTGCTGTCGAGAAATTATTGCCTTAAATCCAAAACATTTGCTGGCTCATTTTCAATTAGGCAAGATTTTATCGAAGTTAAAACAAGTGGATGAAGCTTTAAGTGCTTATGACACTGTGCTAACTCTTAATCCTAATTACAAGTTATCTCAAAAAATGAGTAAAGGATATAAAAAATTAGGAGATATACTCATCAAGCAACGACAGCTTGATAAAGCACTTCAAGTTTATCAAACGGCGCTTAAACTCAATCCCAAATTGTCTGCAAAAATCAGTCTGTCTTACCTAAAACTAGGCGCTGAGCTAGTGCAACAAGAACAATGGCAACGAGCCGAAAAGATTTATTATGAAGCCTTACAATTAGCACCTGATCAAGCGGCTATCTTTATTGATTTGGGTGATCTTTTTGCTAAACAAAAGCTTTGGGAGTTTGCCATTGATGCTTATCGCAATGCTGAACAAAGTAAATCCTTGCCCGTTAATTTACATACTAAATTAGTAACCGCACTCTCTCAATTTTCTCAGCAAGTAAAGCAGGAGCAAGCTTTTTGGCAGAATAACATCGTTGAAAAACAGCAAAAGTTGGCTTTGCAAGCTGAAGAATTTAAAATACCCCCAATAGTTGGCGCTGGTAATGACTACAGTTTTATAGAGGCACAACGCAATACTTTTCTCAGCGAGGCGCAAAAATTTCACTTACCCGTTTCAGTCATTATTTCAATCTATAATCGTAAAAATATTTTAGCGAAAACGCTGGCAGCCCTTACCCATCAAACCTATCCATTAGATTTGATAGAAGTCGTTATTGCCGATGATGGCAGCACAGATGGTATAGAGGAAATTCTTGAAAAATATGGGCAATATCTCAATATCAGGCACGCTTGGCAAAAGGATAATGGCTATCAATTGGCAGCTATACGTAATATAGCTATTCAAGCAGCAGCTACACACAAGCATTTAATCTTTTTAGATTGCGATATGCTGCCAACGCCTCAATTGATTCAAGCTTTTATGGCTTATTTGCACATCACCAACAAGGCTGTTCTGATGGGGCATCACCGTTTGGCTTGTACAGATGAACTCAGTGATGAAAAAATACGCCAAGATATTCATTTAGCCTTAAATTTACCGGTTACTGAAAAGGAAATTTATAAAAAAAATGAAATCTTTCCTTTTACGCAATTTACAGCTGGCAACTGTGCTGTTACCAAATCCGCCATCAATCAAGTGGGTTTATTTGATGAAGATTTTCAGTCTCGCGCTTATGAGTCTGAAGAACTGGGTTATCGTTTCTACAATGCTGGCTATTATTTTATTCCCGTTTTTGATGCCTTAGCTTTAAACCAAAAATCCCCTCATGGCAAAATTGATCATGTCACAGGGCAAACCCGTAAACTAATAGAACAAAAGTGTCCAATTCCTGAATATAGAAATCATCAAAATCCTAATATAATATTTGAAGTCCCCAAAGTGTCTATCTATATAGCAGCTTACAATGCAGCAGCTTATATTAAAGAAACTATAGACAGTGCCTTAAATCAAAGCTATTCTGACTTAGAAATCTGTATTGTCGATGATGGCTCAACAGATAATACCTTACAAATATTAATGGATAATTACCAAGATAATCCAAAAGTCAGTTGGATAAGACAACCACACGGGGGCATTGCTAAAGCTTCTAACCTAGCCGTGCGTATATGTAAGGGCATGTACATTGGGCAATTGGATGCGGATGATTTTTTAGAATCTGATGCCGTTGCAACGATGGTCAAGTTTTTAGATACGCATGATATCAGTTGTGTTTATGGACGTTATACCCAGAAAAATCATGAAACACCTACCTTTTCTCCTGAGCAAATGATGCAGCAGGCTATGATCGTTTCTGCTTTTCGTATGTTCCGTAAACGGGATTGGATGCGTACAGAGGGTTTTAATATCGCGCAAAAAAAGCAACAACAACCAGATAAAGTTCCCAGCCAAGCAAACTGGAAAGTGATAGCTGGACAAACTATAGAAGGTTTTCCCAATGATTTGCGTTTACCACCCATTATTGGCAATGGTAACGACTATACTTTTATTGAGACAAAGTTACGTCAATTTATTGCCACCGGGCAACCTTATACGCTGTCTGTGTCCATTATTATTCCGGTTTACAATCGAAAAGCAATACTGGCTAAAACCTTAGCCGCACTCACTCATCAAACTTATCCGGCTGAATTAATTGAAGTGATCGTAGCTGATGATGGCAGCAGTGACGGTGTAGAAGAGGTGATTGAAAAATACCAGCAACATCTAATACTTAAGCACGTATATCAAGAAGATTTAGGCTATCGCCTAGCCGCAGTGCGTAATTTAGGCATAAAAGCAGCAACGCATGATTGCATAATCATTTTAGATTGTGACATGTTACCAGTGCCTAATTTAGTCGAATCGTTTATGCAATATTTGCATGTCACTGAGCAAGCTGTTTTGATAGGGCATAGACGCTTTGTCTGTACAAACGACATCAATGATAATGACATATTAGCGGATATTACCGTTGCGACTTTACTTTCAGATATAGTCGCTGAAAATGAAATGTTCAAAGATAAAGTGAATGATGAGGGAGTCACTTTAGACTGGCGACTGAATATTTATCAAGACACTCATTATTTAAAAGAAGCTATTTTTCCAGGAAATAGTTGTGTTGGTTGCAATCTAGCTTTTACAAAAGAAATCATGAATAATGCCGGCGATTTTGATGAAGATTTTCAAGCATGGGGTGGAGAAGATGGAGAATGGAGTTTTCGCGTTTATAATGCTGGTTACTATTTTCTCCCCGTTTTAAATGCTGTAGGTTTGCATCAAGAACCTAATGATGGAAAAAATGAATCAGATCGTTTAGCCGGACGAGAAAAAACTAATAAAATCTTGGAAGATAAATGTCCAATCAATCGTCAATATCGATCGGGTATGCTTTATAATGTGCCTAAAGTCTCTATTTATATCCCTGCTTACAATGCTGGAAAACATATCAAAGAAGCTGTTGATAGTGCATTAGCTCAAACTTACACCGATTTAGAAGTTTGTATTGTCAATGATGGTTCAACAGACAATACGCTTCGAGTGATAGAAAACCATTACCAAAATAACCCGCGTGTTCGTTGGATGACTCAACAAAATGGGGGTATTGGCAAAGCTTCAAATGCCGCCGTTCATCTATGTCGTGGTGTTTATATTGGACAATTAGATGCGGATGATATACTAAAACCCCATGCTGTAGAAACAATGGTTGACTACTTAGATAACCATAATATGGGTTGTGTTTATGGTAATTATGAGATAATAGATGCAACCAGTCATTATATTCAAGATGCTGATAATTGGCCGTTTTTTTCACGCGATAAATTAATGGGCGCTATGATAGTTCACCATTTTCGGATGTTTAGAAAACGAGATTGGCTAAGAACCACTGGTTTTAATGAACCGCTCAAAAATGCGGTTGATTATGATATGTTTCTTAAACTCAGTGAAGTGTGTACAATCCATCATATTGATAAAATAATGTATGCTTATCGCTGGCACGGTGAAAATACCTCTATTGTTCATAAAACGGCACAGTTTGAAAATCACATACAGGTGATACGGTTGGCATTAGAGAGATTGGGTTTAGACTGGGAAGTGTATTCACCTCATCAAGAGGATATTCGCAAAGTAGCATTTAGAAGAAAGCGGTTTTGAGCAGCTAAAGAAATCAGATTTCTATCGACGTTTAAAAATGTAAGTCATTGAGGACAAGAACTTGTTCTCTCAAATTAAGGAGATAACAAGATGAGACTTGATCAACTTTTCGTCCAAAATTTCAAAGGTTTTGAACACAAAAATATCCAATTTTCACCACAATTTAACGTGCTAAGTGGCGATAATGCTACCGGAAAAACTGCCATTCTTGATGCCATAGCAGTAGGAATAGGCGCATTGTTTCTGGGTTTTGATAGTATTTCTTCCCGCCCTATCAGAACCTCTGAAATACGTCACATCGGATATCCATTGGGAGCGGAACTTAAGCTTGAACCCTATCCCCCAGCCATCGTGCGTTGTAGCGGAGAGATGGTTGATTCAGGTATCATCACTTGGGAACGCAGTTTACTTAAACCAGGGAGTAGAACGACATACCAAAATGCTAAATCTATCATTGACAAAGCGAAACAATTACAGAAAAGAGTTAGAGCAGGTGATCAGTCGTTGATATTACCAGTACTCAGTTATTATGGCACAGGTAGATTATGGTTACAGAAATCAGGGCGAGTAGAAACAATAAAACCAGACTCTCGTTTATCAAAATATGAAGGTTGCCTAGAACCGGCATCCGATGAAAAACGTTTTATACGCTGGCTTAAGACGATGGAAATCGCTGCTCTACAGCGACAAATTCCTATAGGTGTATTAGAATGCTTACGAAAATCCATCAGAAATTGCTTAGAAGGCTGTGAATCCGTCTATTTTGATATTCCGCATGATGAACTGATAACCACTTTATTACCTAATAACCAAAGCCTTCCAGCCTATATGCTCAGTGATGGGCAACGTATTATTTTAGCAATGGTGGCTGATATTGCTTACAAAGCCGCTTCGCTCAATTCACAATTGGAAGAAAAAGCCGCTTTAGAAACGCCTGGCATTGTATTAATTGATGAAATTGATTTGCACTTACATCCTAATTGGCAACGAAAAATTGTTGATAGCTTAAAAACAACTTTTCCTAAAATTCAATTTATAGCTACAACTCATTCTCCTTTCATTATCCAGTCCTTACGTGAAGGCGAATTAATTGATCTTAATGAATCTGAACCGGCTGAATACGAAGATCAAAGTATTGAAAACATAGCCGAATACAAGATGGGAGTGGAAATACCGCAACGTAGCCAACGCTATTTAGAAATGATGACAGCCGCTAAAGAGTACTACCGCGTTTTAGAGCAAGCCAAGGATGTACCGTTGGAAAAAATAGAATCACTTAAAAATCGTTTGGATGAATTATCCGCTCCTTTTAGCGAAAATATTGCCTATCATGCCTTTTTGGAAATGCAACGTGAAGCAGCCGGACTTGGGAGAAATGCGGATGAGACCTATTGAACGAGGTGAGGTACCAACTGATACCAAAGGCCAACCTAAACAATACCACCATTATGACCAAGCTAAACCAGATTTAATGAATCGCATGGGTGAATATTGTTCATTTTGTGAAAGATTTATCCCAACCAGTTTAGCAGTAGAGCATATCCAATCTAAACATTATCAACCACAGCTTGAACGATCATGGGATAACTTTTTGTTGGGTTGTAGTAACTGCAATTCTACTAAAGGGAGTCAAGTTCGAGACGATGTAACTCAATCGGGTTATTATTGGCCTCATCTGGACAATACTTTTCGTGCTTTCGTTTATAAACAGGGTGGCATTATTGACATTAATCAGGCACTCAATGCAGAAGGACGGGAGAAAGCACTAAAAACACTTGAATTAACCGGTTTAAATAAACATCCAAATGCCCAAGTGAAACCAACACCAAAAGATAAACGTTGGAATCATCGTCGAGAAGCTTGGGATTTAGCGCAACAGGCAAAAACGTTATTAGCTACTTCTAATAATAATCCATCAATGCGAAATTTTATCGTAAAACAAGCTAAAACAAATGGTTTTTGGTCAATCTGGATAACCGTTTTTCAGAACGAGCCTGATATTTTAAATCGACTTATCCAAGTTTTTCCAGGCACTTGTCATCAATGTTTTGATTCAAATGGTCAGCCAACTCATCGTTGTGGGGGGGGAATTATAAGGTGTATTAAAAAAAAATGGCAAGATTTTGCTGTTTTTGCGTCATTTATTTGCTGCTACATCCTTTATTAAAAATAACTCATGAATAATTTAACTTTTTTTACCATTCCCCAAGCTTTTGAGGCTCAATCTGACTGGATGCAGTGGAATGCCATTAAAAGCTGGACTTTATTGAAGCCCAAACCAGATATTTTGTTATTGGGTAATGCGCCGAGTGTCGCTTCTATCGCCAGTGAATTAGGTTTATACCATGTACCCAATGTCGATCAAAAACATTACTCTTCAATCACTGACATTGCCAAGTGGCTTGATAGATTTATCAACAACACGATTCTTGTCTATGTCAATCCAAACGTGGTTTTGACGGAGGATTTTACCCAAACAATACAAGAAGTTTACAACAATCAAGATCATTTTTTGCTAACGGGACAATATAGAACTGTCCAAACGGCAGGTGTCATAGATTTTAACAACAATCAATGGCAGCACCAATTGCGAGTTATGGCAGACAAGCAAGCTATGCCACAAGGACAATTACAAAATCTCTATCTGGTATTTACTAAACAGCTACTAAAACAATTATTTGTGCTTGATCCTAATGTGGAATACAGTTGGGAAAAACAGTTGTTTTATGCGGCATTGCGGAAATATTATCCCATTATTGATGGCAGTCAAATCATTACGCCATTCTTGCAAACGAGTAAAAAGCGGGTTCAAACGAACCCTTATGCCACCATAGTGCATGACATTATACATTTGACCCAAGAAAAGCGTCAAACCAAACCTGGACTTTCTAATGAAGACATTGTCAATTACATTTCAGAACTTTTAACTCAAAAATATCAACTCTCACTGGCAGAACAATATGAAACCATTCCTTTCTTGATCAAAAATCATGCACAAGAAAAATTTGCTTTTCTGTTCGCTGCCAAATTGGCATACGAACAAGACAAAATAGATGAAGCCTTTTCGTATGTGCAGCCGGCAGTGGCTTTGAATGAACGAGATCTCTATGCTCAGCGACTTCTCAACCAAATAAAATTGCGTCTTGGTTTGCCGGCATGGTCAGAGCAAGACGAAAAAGAGCTTAGTCAGCGTTTTTGCATACAGCCCTTTAACCGATTAGAAACACGTTATGATGGTAATGTCTTTACCTGTTGTATGGGTTGGCTAAGTACGCCAATAGGCAATATTAATAATGATTCTCCAGATAAAATCTGGAATTCTGAAATTGCACAAAAAATTAGAAAATCTATCCTAGAGGGTAGCTTTGCCTATTGTAGCAGAAGCAAGTGTCCTAAAATTATTAACAAAAGTCTCCCTTTTAAAAAAGACATTACTTCAAAATTTGAGCGAAACATTATAGATCATCAAATAACAGTGATGTCTATAAAACCTCAAGAAATTAAATTGAATCATGATCGTTCATGTAACCTCGCTTGCCCTTCATGTAGAGCAAAGCCTTACCGGGCAAAGGGAGAAATGAGAACACATTTAGCCGAAATAGCAGATACCGTGATTTTACCGCTATTAAAGAATGCTAATATCGTTGAAATAACGGGTTCAGGGGATGCTTTTGGGAGTGAACATTTTAGATACATTCTGAAGCAAATTAATGCACAAACCTTCCCTCACCTGAAAATAGATTTGTTTACCAATGGTGTGCTTTTTGATGAAAAATCCTGGCATCAACTCGGACTACAAGGACTCTGTCGGCGGGCTGTGATTTCTATAGATGCAACCCTTGAAAAAACTTACAATATCTTGAGAAAGGGGGGCGATTTTAAGAGACTGCTCCAAAACCTTGAGTTTATTTCAGGATTGAGACAACAGGGTAACTTGACTCGCGTCGTTTTAGTTTTTATCGTTCAAAAAGAAAATTTTTTGCAAATACCTGATTTTATCAGCTTAACAAAAAAATTGAATTTTGATCAAGCGTTTTTTCAAATGATTGCGCCATGGAGCCAATCTATAGAAGAGTATGAAGATAAAAACGTTGGTTTCTCTAAACATCCATTACATCAAGATTTTTTACAAGTCTTACGTGATCCCTTGCTACAAGATCAAATCGTTTTTCTTGGGACTATGAAACCCTTTTATGATGAAGCATTACAATCCACATTCGATAAAAATGAGATCGGTTATATCAGGACAGAATCTGATAATCCAAAACAATTGGATACCTCATCTCAGCAATTGCAACAGACTTTGAAAAAAAAACGTACAGAACGGTTGATGCCTTCTTCACATCAATATGATGTAACAATCAGTGAAGCCAAGAAATTTATTTGGTTTCGAGTACCTAAAGTCGCTAGTCGTACCATTTACGATCATCTAAGAGAACAGGTGATGCCGTTAGAGTGTGAGCATCCTTCTCGGATTGACTATCCAGTGAATCTATACAAAAACTATTTCAAATTTGCTTTTGTCAGAAATCCATGGGATAGGCTAGTTTCTTGTTGGTACAATAAAGTGATTGACGATAATGCCTTTAAATTTAATGAGACAGAACATGCAAACCTGCAGCAATTTGAGTATTTTGTCAACTATGTTGCCAGTCTGAACATAGAAAATTGTGATCCTCATTTCAGATTGCAATCCCGATTAATCGATCTCAACTGGATTGACTACATTGGTCGTTTTGAAAATTTTGAAGAAGACTATAGTCTTGTTTGTCAAAAACTCGGTTTATCACTAAACCATCTTACTCATAGAAATCCTTCTTCAAAAACAAAAAAACATTATCGAGAATTTTATACAAAAGCATTGCGCGACAAAGTGTATAAGATTTATTTAAAAGATATTCAGACATTTGGATATCAATTTTAAATTTTTAAATTAATTAGATAATGATGATGAAAACCGTTTATATTCATATTGGTACGCCTAAGACCGGTACGACAAGTTTGCAAACATTTTTTAAAATAAATAAAACACTTTTAAAACAACAAGGTGTTTATTATCCTGCTGAAGGTTCTTATTACCATAATGATGGGCATCATACTCTAGCTCGTGCATTTTATGGTGAGAATTATCATTGGGTTGATCCAAATGATTTTAAATATACCAAAGAATGGTGTACTACACAAATACGCCAGCATATCAATGAGGCAGAATGTAACAAGATTTTATTATCAGCTGAGAGGTTTTGGTTTGTTTCTGCTAAAGAACTCCGAGCTATTTTAGATCAAATGCCGCTTGTGTGTAAAATTATCGTCTATCTACGAAGACAAGATAAGCGTTTAGTATCAATTTATAATCAGCGTGTCAAGCAATGTAGAAAAGATAGAACTCATGAGAATTTTGACAATTTTATTAAGATAGAAATAGAAAACAAAAACTCTTCATTTTATCATTACCCAAGAATTACAAAACTGGCTAAAGCCTTTGGAAAAGAAAATATTATTGTTCGCGCCTTTGAAAAACAACAATGGTATCATCAAAGCTTGATTGAGGATTTTTTAAAGATTTTAGGTTTATCCCTGAAACCAGATTTTGAAACAACCGAACGCCAAAATGAATCGCCTCCTTATGAACTGATTAATTTAATGAAACTGCTTAATCGACAATCTCATTTAGAGATAGAACAACAACTGAGATTGAACTGGCGATTAAGAAACTTGCCATTAGAAATGGAACTGCAAGACTACGATCCCTTGTCACCTCAGTTACGTCGAAAGATTATGGATTGTTTTCAAGCCGATAATGAGGCGGTTGCGCGTGAATATTTGGGTAGGAGAGATGGGCAACTGTTTTATGAACCTTTACCAAATATGGCGGCACCGTGGAAACCCTATTCTGGTTTATCTATCGAAAAAGTCGCCAAAGCAACCGTTAAAATCTGGCAACTAGAAGAAGAAAAGCGTCAAAAATTGTTAAAGCAAGTTGACAAATTAACACAAGATATTAAAATAGAAAAAACCATCAATAAACAATTAGAATTAGAAAATAAAACATTAATTAATATGTTGACAAAGTGATATGGATCTCATGAAAACAATCTATATTCATATTGGTACGCATAAAACAGGTTCCTCAACGCTACAACTATTTTTTGATCAAAATCGGGAACGCTTAAAACAACTAGGATTTTTTTATCCGACTGAAGGCACCTATTATAAACCATTGGGGATGAAATCAAGTAAAAGTGGTGGACAACGTTTTCTGGTATTTGCTCTAAAAGGTGTGTATCCTCACTGGATTAATGAAAAATACCAAATAACCAAAAAGGAAGATTGCATTAGAGAAATACGTGAACATATCATACCTTACCAAGATTCTGCTAATATATTAATTTCAGCAGAATATTTTTTCACTCAAGTTAAGCCGGAAGAGATGTTAACGATTTTTGAAAGGATGAATTTTAACTTTAAGATTATTATCTATTTACGGCGACAAGATAAATTTTTAGAATCTCTGTACAATCAAAACACCAAAAATGCTAGATACTACGATAGCTTTGAACTGTTTGTTAATCAACAAATTCAAAATAAGCAGAGTTACTGTTATTTTTACAACAAACTCTTCAAATTTGCCCAAGTGTTTGGAAGAAAAAATATTATCGTAAGGCCTTTTGAAATAGAACAATTTTATCATCAGAACCTGAACGAAGATTTTCTTAATATACTTGGGCTCAGTCTTGATGAGACATTTTCCCTGCCAACGTCTCATCAAAATGAATCACTCCCGACTGAACTCATACAACTGATGGTACTTTTACAACAGCAATTTAAAGCGGATATCAAGCAACGTGCGGTGCTGAATCAGCTACTACGGCGTCAAGATTTTCCTTTAGAAATTAACAGACAAAAATACAGTTTATTTTCGCCCAAATGGCGTAGGGAAACACTTCAACATTTTGAAGAAGATAATGCCCGTATTGCGCGTGAATTTTTAAATCGGGAAGACGGGCGATTGTTTTATGAACCTTTACCAGATAGGGAGGCTCCATGGGAACAGTATCCTGGTTTATCTCAAGAAACGGTAGCTGATACGGCTATTACCATTTGGCAACTAGAGCAAGAAGCAAACCAACAATTACTCGAAAAAGTAGAACAATTAAAGCAAGAACTACAAACTGAAAAAGATAAACGTGAAAAATTGGATGTAGAAAACCGATTATTAATTAATGTAATGGATGGTTATTGATAATTAAGCTACTATGTTATTATAGGATTTCAGAACAATATTTAAAACATCTGATATTTAGGTTTTTTTTCTTAATATATTTCATTTCAACAGCAGGAGTAACTCACGATGGAACACAAACCCCATCCATCCCACACTAAAGATTTAGGTGACAGCCACATAGATGAGCTTTTAGACACTCGTCGAGAAGCCCTCAAAAAAATGGGTAAATATTCCGCCTATACGGCACCCGCAGTCATTAGCTTATTAACTTCTAAGAAAGTTATGGCGTTCAGTAGTAGTTAATCAACAAGGGCGAGCACACAAGTTCGCCCGTTTTTTTTATAGGCATAGAAAAAATGAGATTCAATAACGATTTACATACTTTAGATAATTACAAACCTAAACCAAATAAGGACTGGCAATTGCATTCGTCAGATGAACAAGATAAGTTAGTTTCTCAATCTCACGAGGATAGCTATTTACTTAATCCAATGGCAGTCTTTATTTGGACATTTTGTGATGGTAAAACAGAGGTACGGGCAATCAGGGCAGCTTTACAAGAAATATTTGTCGAAAATAAAGAAGAGGTTGCCAAAGATTTGTTCGATTTATTGATACTTTGGCAAGAAAATGAGTTAATAGAATTTGAGATACCGCTAAAAAAGAGACAACATCATAAGCTCTGTATAGGCATGGCGACTTATGATGATTTTGATGGCGTCTATTTTTCAGTACAAGCTATTCGTAGCTATCATCCTGAGGTTGCAGAAGAAATAGGCATTATGGTTATAGATAATAATCCTTATGGTGCAATCGCTCAAGAACTCCAAAAACTAGAAACTTCAATTCCTAATTATTATTATGTTCCCTATACAGAACAAACTGGCACAATGGTTAAGCATATTCTCTTTTGTGAAGCCGATGCGGATTATGTCTTGTGTATAGATTCTCATGTACTCATCATGCCAGGCGCGATACGGAAACTCATTGATTTTTTAGATGATAATCCAAATTGTTCTGATCTGTTACAAGGACCACTGGTTAAAGATGATCTCAGTTCCTTATTCACTCACATGAATTTAGAATGGAATGGTGCTATGTATGGTACTTGGGCAACTGATGCGCGGGGTAAAAATATTGATGGCGACGTTTTTGAGATAGCAATGCAAGGTATGGGACTCTTTGCTTGTCGCAAAGAGGCTTGGCTAGGGTTTAATCCTCGCTTTCGTGGCTTCGTTTGTGAAGAAGGCTATATGCATGAAAAATTTCGTCAACAGGGCAGACGTACTTTATGTTTACCTTTTCTGCGTTGGTTGCATCGTTTTCAGCGTCCATTAAAAACACCCTACAAAAACACTTGGGAAGATCGCATTTATAATTTTTTAGTGGGTTATGATGAATTAGGTTTAGACTCTGCCCCGATGGTAAAACACTTTATAGAACAAATAGGTAAAGAACAAACTGAAAAAATTGTTAGGCAAGTCAAAAAAGAATTGGAAAGTCCCTTTTATTTTTTTGATGCCATCTATTGTATTAACTTAGATTCTCAAACGGAACGTTGGGATAAAATGCAAGCCGGTTTCCAGAAGCTCGGTATTTTGCAAAGAGTACGTCGTTTCAGTGCCATTGAGACAAATCCAGAGGCGGGTTATACATTATCACATCGTCACATTATTGAGCGAGCCAAACGTCAGGGATTGAAAAATGTGCTGGTGATTGAAGATGAGGCGATTCACCGAACTATTGAAAAATCTTCCATCGGATATGACGCACCAATGCCATTAAGTTAAGAGGGCAACCATAAAGGATTGCCCCTACACCCGCCCCTACGCCAATGGCATTGATATGACGCACGTAAGCGAGTGTAGCGAGTGTAGGGTGCGTCCTACGCACCATCTCTCCACGAACCATTAGTCTACAGCGACATCAAGAATGCACCCTACGCTTCAATCACTGCCATTAAGCCGACCTCCTCACCAGGAGATTTTCACAAATACCTCTCAAATAATTTAGCAAATACTAGTCAACAGAATTCTTAATAAGTTGACTAAGAACACTTAACTACAGGGATTTTTTTTTAGCAGGGATAAGTCAAAAAATGTTGACTTAACGACAAAAAACTTGTGTACAACGATGAGCGCAGAGCGTGGGAACGAGAAATCAGTTTCTTCCCCTAATCCGTTGTACTAAATACAACGTAAATCAACAAGTTGGCAATTTTCCGGCGTACAACTGACTATCATAGCACGCACAGAGCGCCAATCCCCAACCACTCGACGTTGACGAAATGCTGCATAACAAACACTGGGATACCGCTGCACGTTAAATCGTACAAAGTTTGGCTAAAAATTCCCTAAAGTATGTGAGGGGGGATAGGGCGTCTTGGATCAAGATGTAAGTCTGCAATAAATAAGGTTTCTGGCATTTTTGAATTAAAAAAAGTAAAATGTAGGAGTCCAAAATTTATTTTGGACGAGAATAATCAACTAGAGAAACCATTTATGTCTGAAGAATCTTCTATTTCAAAACAACGTTTGATTGCCCTTGTGCTTGGTCCGATGGCGATGTTGTTTTTGCTGATGTTATCGGCTCCAGAAGGTTTCACGCCGGAAGTTTGGAAACTCGTTGCATTGGCTGCTTGGATGATCATTTGGTGGATGACAGAAGCTATACCAATACCAGTAACGGCGTTATTACCAATTCCTATGATGCCACTTTTAGCAATTGCGCCACAAAAAACCGTTGCCGCTAGTTATGGACATCCGCTGATTTTTCTGTTTTTAGGTGGCTTTATGATTGCTGCCGCGATGCAACGTTGGGGACTACACCGCCGTATTGCGTTACGAATTGTTAAAGCCGTTGGAACCAGCCCCGAAGGTATTATTGGTGGCTTTATGGTGGCTACCGCCTTATTATCAATGTGGATATCGAATACAGCGACTACTATAATGATGTTTGCTGTTGGCATTTCAATAATTGAATTTGTTAATAACCATATAAATGATCCGGCGCAATCACGAAAATTTGGTGTGGCGTTAATGC
Source organism: Candidatus Thiomargarita nelsonii (assembly GCA_000785145.2). GTDB lineage: Bacteria > Pseudomonadota > Gammaproteobacteria > Beggiatoales > Beggiatoaceae > Thiomargarita > Thiomargarita nelsonii_B. The sequence goes on along the minus strand of JSZA02000060.1, from coordinate 1,929 downwards.
TTGGTATTGCCTACAGTGCTTCGATAGGTCGGGCAATTACGGCATTAACATTGACTTTGGCACATGGATGTTAATGGGAGTCCCTCTAGTCATTATCATGTTGCCCGTGGCTTGGTTTATGCTTTGTAAAGTCATATTTCCGGTTAAGGGAATAAAACTTGGAGAGGCAGGGGCATTAATCGATCAAGAATTGGAACAACTCGGAGAAATGTCCAAAGGTGAGCGAATCGTTTTAATTGTATAACTCTCCAAATTATATTGGGCTACATAAGCTTGGATTTCCCCACGCTCAATCCGTTTTGGTGTCGATTCCTTTAGCCAATGGCGGTAGCTCTCAATATGCTCGTGATATTTTTTCAGATGCTCAATCTGCGCTTTTTGCTCAGCCCCAAGCGAGCCTTGATCGGGTAAAGCACTTTGAGCAAATTGATCAATGGCGGTGTGCCAAGATTAAGGGCATCGTAATAAGGCGCAATCACTTCCTGTAAAAAGTCACGCTCATTATAAAAAGTGATTTCAGCATAAGGCTCAATATCCGGTTTGTGACAAACCATGCTTCGCACACCGGTGCAATGTCCCCGATTACTATCGGGATTTTATTGGCGAGACAAACCGGTGAGGCTTTGCAATAAACGGCTTTTGCCTTGCCGCGCCCGCCCAACAACGCCGATATTTAAGGTTGAGCGAGAAAAACGGGCGTGTTGATAAATTTTTGTAACAGTGCTGTCACATTTTTGACTTCTTGCTGTATTTCTGCAAAATGAGCGGCACCAACATTTGTGTTGCGGTAAGGTTTCTCAAGTGAGTAGAGTGCCTCGGAAAGCTCACCGAGATGACGCTCAGCGGTTGGTGTGCCAATGATAACCATGTTTATACATCATGTTCAAAAGCAATGAGATGAACGATAGAATTTAAGCGAGAAATGGTCAATTGACGAAAACGTTGGTACTCTATCACTTCATAAGGATTACTTATTGACAGGGATTGGAGTACAGCTTTGAGTTTTTAAGTGATTCGAGAAATCCTATTTTTTGAAAAAATAGGATTTCTGTGGATCAGCAAATTTTTAATTAAATTTTGGACTCCACCTCCTCACCAGGAGATATTTCCCCAAGAGCCAAAGCGACTCTTTTTGAAATGGGATTATTTGGATTTTTTTTTCTAATCGCTCTAGCGACATCTGATTTTGCCAAAGTCAGGGTGGCTCGTCTCAACTCTGATACCGTTTTGAGACGAAGCCCAATCGCTTCTGGACTCATATCTAGTTCTATTTTCTTGCTTTTCACAAATACCTCTCAAATAATTTAGCCTAGTCAACAGAATTCTTAATAAGTTGACTAAGATATTCAATATCCGCTTTGTCCTGCAAATTGTCTCTCAATAATTTGAGAGAAATAAGACCTTCTGGTGAGACGACTACAAAAGGCTTATCGTTAATTATTACCTCTTGTCGACTTTCCCATACTTCTTTCATCGAATTGGGAATAAATAGAATATCTAAAACAAGGGTTTCCCCTGAAGATTCTATTCGGTAAAAACGACATATTTTGACATCTCCTAAAGGCACAATTGTTTCGTTCATGTCAAAACCTAAATCTTTTAGTTTTTGACTCAGCCGTACTATTGAATGGTACTCAACAAGCATATCAATATCTAGGGTGGCTCTAGGATACCCCCAAATTGCCAAAGCCATTCCACCACATACGGCATATTCTATGCGTTCTTGAGAAAATTTTTTGACAATTTTTTCTAATTCTTGCATCAAATTCATAAATTATCCATAGAAGTACGAGAACAGAGTTTTTCTCGTTGCAGGACGCGGAGCGTCCAGGCAGGCATTCCGCAGCAAAGCGTCAATGCCACCTTCGTTAAGGGCAACCACTTCAGTAGGGGCGGGCAACCACAAGGGATTGCCCCTACACCCGCCCC
>JSZA02000044.1 GCA_000785145.2 Candidatus Thiomargarita nelsonii | reverse complement strand
GGCATCGTTATGTGGTTGAAACCAAAATGTGGTATGGGCAGGCGAAATTTGATCAAGGCGTAGAGCAATTAGAGGCGTATTTGGAAACTGAGGGAGCAAGTGTCGGCTATTTAGTCGTTTTTCATGCTCGCCCCAATGTTTATGGCAAACTGACTTGGGAGCAATTGGAGTTTGTTATTGAGCGCGTCAAGAGCAAAATTCAGGTTTATTTTGTGCGTTTGGGCGACATAAAAGCTTAATTGTCTCTCATTGTCTGAACCTTGATAATCCTTACAATCCTTATAATCTCGATGTTCAAGTTTTTTTGTTGGAGTCCAAAGCTTTAGCTTTGGACTAGCCCGCTGCCAGCCCAAAGCTAAAGCTTTGGACTCCAAAATCTCCGATAATTCATGGTTCAGTACTTAGTTATATATATAATTGAGCCAAAATTAAGCTTCCAAAATTTTGCCCTCATTTTTAAAATAGATTATAATGACACAGATTGTTTATATATAACAATAGAGGTTTTGAAAATTGCCAATAAAATCAGAATGGAACCCACGTCAACAAATAGCCGCACTTGAATGCGAAAATGCTTTGCTCCGCGCAGAATTGGAAAAAAACAGAAAATGGATCTATCTTGGCTCAATGGCAACAACGGTGGCTCATGAGTTTAGCCAACCAATCCATATTATTCGCGCCGCAACCAGTGCCGGATTAGATGATATTAAAGACAATCTTTTTGAACAGAATGAAATCAAGCCGTTACTTGAGCGTATTTCTCGCCAAACTGGACGGCTCCAGAAACTGCTCCAAAATTTCAGACAATTTGCACGAGATAAAAATGACCCTGAAACTGTGAATCTTAACCAATTGCTTGAACAAACGATAGAAACCCATTTTGAGGCCGAATTTAAAAACGACAATATCAAATTAGTACGACAACTAGAGCCGGGGCAAATCATCTCTGCTACTAACCCGTTCCAATTACAGGCGGTTTTAAATATTTTACTAACCAATGCTAAAAAGGCGCTTGAAGGACGAAAAAATGCAAAAGTATGGGTGAAAACTTTTCGTTCTCAGTCTAATCAAGTCGGTTTTAGTGTAGAAGATAATGGCGCAGGGCTGGCGCCTGAATACCGTCAACATTTGTTTGAACCTTTTGTCAGTACCACAGGTATGGGTTTAGGATTATACCTTGCCCAATCGCTGATTAAAGAACTAAAGGGACAACTGCGTTACGAAGACCGAGTAGGAGGTGGAGCCGGTTTTATTGTTACTTTACCCACAGGATAAACCACTATGGAACGACAATATAAATTATTGATTGTAGATAATGAACCTGAAATACGGGACACTTATGGTAATTACTTTGCCAAGCGAGGATTTATCGTAGACACCGCAGCAGATGGCGTTGAAGGATTGGACAAACTGTTGCATGACGAATTTGATGCAGCCCTTATCGATATCAAAATGCCTAAAATGGATGGCATTGAGGTCATTCGCCAAGCTCTGACAGATGATCTTGTTGATGCCAGCATGATTGTTTTGACGGGGCATGGCGATAGAGAAGATGCTATTAAGGCAATCAATTATGGTGCCGATGCTTGGTTCGACAAATCGGATGATAGAGGCACGGACATGGCAAGCCAAAAATATTATTTTGATGCTAATGCTTTAGTCAAGTATTAGCAAGGATGAACAAAGCACTTTGCAGATACACCGATTAGTCTCAAATGAGAAACCCATTTTAATCTCACAGTTAACAGAGTGTGTAGGCGTTTTGATGAAATATCACCGTAAAAAGGAATTGAATAAAAGAAAACTACAGAAAATTATCAAGGATATTGAAAGAAATACGACGACTGAGGAAACAACAATACGTCCTTTTCAGCTTGTTGCAATGCCGGTAGAAATATTTTCGTTAACGAAAGATATTTTATTGCAACAGGCTAATACTTTTGCTATTAGCTCAAATGATGCCTTGCATTTGGCTATTTTACAGCAAATCCCGTCAAAAGTTGTGATGGTGACTTCAGACGTTTCAATGCAAAAAGTCTGTGAACGTCTTTCAATTCCATTTTACGATCCGGAAACGAGTTAATTTTGCGATGCTGCGTTTGCAAATAACGTTCAACTTTTTTGCCAACGCTGACATCTATTCTCGTTCCTTTGCCTCGCGCTCATCGAGCCGACATAAGTTTTTTAAGGAGTCCAAGATTTATCTTGGACGTCCAAAATAAATTTTGGACTCCTGAGCTAATGGAGTCCAAGATTTATCTTGGGCGTCCAAAATAAATTTTGGACTCCTGAGCTAATGGAGTCCAAGATTTATCTTGGGCGTCCAAAATAAATTTTGGACTCCTGAGCTAATGGAGTCCAAGATTTATCTTGGGCGTCCAAAATAAATTTTGGACTCCTGAGCTAATGGAGTCCAAGATTTATCTTGGACGTCCAAAATAAATTTTGGACTCCTGAGCTAATGGAGTCCAAGATTTATCTTGGGCGTCCAAAATTTTGGACTCCTGAGCTAATGGAGTCCAAGATTTATCTTGGGCGGCTCGTCCAAAATAAACTTGTGTATAACGATGAGCGCGAGGCAAAGGAATGCCTGCTTGGACGCGGGAGCGTCCTGCTTCGGTTTAGACGAGTTTTTATTGCAGGACGCGGAGCGTCCAGGCAGGCATTCCCACGCAGAGCGTGGGAACGAGAAATCACGGTCCATGTAGGGGCAATCCTTTATGGTTGCCCTGGGGCGTTGGTGGCATTGACGCTCTGCGTGGGAACGAGGAAAATTAAGGTGGATACGCTATCGCTTAATCCACCCTACATGTATGGTTGGGGAGAGCCTACTTAATGGCATGTACTTTTAAGCTACAATATATCGCCCAAAATAAATTTTGGACTCCAAAATATAAGGCAAAATAATGGCACCAGATAATATCTTAGTACAAGTACGCGACGTATGTGTGCAATTTCAGCAACATACCGCCTTACAACAAATCTCACTAGATGTGCAACGTGGTAAAATTATTACCCTCATTGGACCGAATGGCGCCGGTAAATCGACCCTAGTACGGGTAGTATTAGGGCTATTAACGCCCCAAACTGGGACAGTGTTTCGACAAACCGGCATACGCATAGGATATATGCCACAACGCATCAACATCGATCCAGTCTTACCACTGACAGTCGCACGATTTCTCAGCTTGGGCGGCGTCAAACAAACACCTATTCTCCGATATGCCCTAGAAGAAGTTGGAGCCGCGCATACCTTTAAACGTCCACTACAAAGCATTTCTGGCGGCGAAATGCAACGAGTGCTATTAGCACGCGCCCTATTACGAAAGCCAGATTTATTAGTACTCGATGAGCCCATACAAGGAGTTGACATTAATGGACAATATGAACTCTATGAACTCATTGCCCAAATTAGAAAACAGCGTGGTTGTGCTATTTTAATGGTATCGCACGACTTACACCTAGTCATGTCCGCAACCGACTATGTTGTTTGCTTAAATCAACACCTATGTTGTTCTGGACATCCAGAAACGGTCACTCAACACCCCGCCTATTTAAAATTATTTGGCGCAAGAGCGGCGCGGGATTTAGCCATTTATACCCATCACCATCAAGGAAAAACAGAAAATGGATGACTTTTTATGGCGAGCATTTTTAGGAGGATTAGGCGTTGCCTTGATTGCAGGACCATTAGGCTGTTTTATAGTCTGGCGACGGATGGCCTATTTTGGCGACACACTCGCACATTCAGCCTTATTAGGTATAGCACTCGGATTTTTGCTCAACTCAACAATTGAATTGAAATTAAACAGCCTTTTGATGCTCACCACCCTGAGCGTCTCCATTGCGATAGCCTTATTATTAGTCATATTGCAAACGCAAAAACGGTTTGCAACTGACACCTTATTAGGTATATTAGCGCATACCGCCTTATCTTTGGGGCTCGTCGCACTGGCTTTTTTGCAAGGAGAAGGCCTACGGATTGACTTATATGCCTATTTATTTGGCGACTTATTAGCAGTCACACGCATCGACTTATATTGGCTCTATGGCGGGGGAGGAATAATCTTATTATCACTTATATTAATATGGGAATCCTTATTGTCGATAACAGTCCATGAAGAATTAGCACAAGTTGAAGGCGTAGCAGTGTTTTGGGTGCGTTTAATATTTATGCTAATGGTTGCCCTAGTGATTGCCGTTGCCATGAAAATAGTTGGCATACTATTAATAACCTCTATGTTGATTATTCCAGCAGCCGCCGCTCGTAGTTTTGCCCGCACCCCAGAAATCATGGCACTCTTAGCCAGTTTAATAGGCGGGATAGCGGTCGCTATAGGACTATACATGTCTTGGCACTGGGATACCCCGACTGGACCATCCGTGGTAGTCGCGGCTAGTTTTTTGTTTATGTTAACATTAATATTGCCACATCGTACTATATAGAAATTAGGGTGCAAGAATTATGTTTGAAACCACCTATTTAACAAACCACTTTTTAATTGCCATGCCGACTTTGGGCGATCCCAACTTTTTTCAGACAGTCACCTATATTTGTCTGCACAATGAAGACGGAGCGATGGGAATAGTGATCAACCGTCCAATGGGTATCAAATTTGGCGAACTCTTTGAACACATGGGGATAGAATCCGAAAACCCTTATGCCAACCGCCTACCTGTTTTTGAAGGGGGACCAGTGCAACCTCAGCGCGGCTTTGTGATTCATCAACCCGCCGGGGAATGGAATGCGATGATCACTATCAATAATGAACTCTGTATTACCACCTCGCGTGATATTATAGGAGCGATTGCCGCTGGTAAAGGCCCACAAAAAACATTGATGGCACTCGGCTATGCTGGCTGGGATGCGGGACAATTGGATCAAGAAATGGCAAATAATGCTTGGCTCACGACGCCAGCCAATCACCAAATACTTTTTCAAACGCCCCCAGAAGAACGCTGGCACGCAGCAGCGGCAGCTATGGGCGTTGATTTAGCTTTACTATCTACAGAAGTGGGACATGGATAACTACCTAATGGGATTTGATTACGGTAGCAAACGTATTGGCGTAGCGGTGGGGCAAACCTTAACCGCCACCGCCCGTCCTTTAGCTATCGTGCGGATCAAAAACCAGCAAATCGACTGGACACATATAACAGCCCTTATTCAAGAATGGCAACCTGACGCACTTGTCGTTGGCTTACCCAAACACGCCGATGGCTCAGACAGCACAAGCACCATTGCAGCCCGCCGTTTTAGTCGGCAACTACAAGGGCGTTATCAACTGCCCGTTCACACCATTGACGAAAGATTATCCTCAATCGCAGCGGCTCAAAGAATCTCCCCTAACCGGAAAGATTTAGACGCAGTCGCCGCTCAAATTATTCTCGAAACTTGGCTTAGCGAATGACTACAAATCAAATTGACATGCTATTAGAGAGCATGGCTAACTACTTGAATAACAAATTAAAAATACAAAAGCGTGACGACGTATTAATCGTAGGCATACACACCGGCGGCGTCTGGGTAGCAGAACGACTACATGCCTTACTAAAATTGCAACAACCACTAGGGCAACTCAATATCGCCTTTTATCGTGATGACTACAGTCGTATTGGATTACATCCACACGTCAAACCCTCCACATTGCCCTTTGAAGTCGAAAATCGTCACCTGATTTTAGTCGATGACGTACTACATACCGGGCGCACCATTCGCGCAGCCCTCAACGAAATTTTTGACTATGGACGCCCCGCCAGCGTCACACTCGCCGTCTTAGTCGAACGCAATGGGCGAGAAATACCCATACAACCCGACGTGATCGGCTACTCACTCTGCTTAGAACCGGGCAAACATATCAAACTCAATGGTCCTGAGCCCTTATCCTTAGAAATTCGCACACACTCTGCATGAATAGCATTCAATTAAACAAACAAGGCCATCTTAAACATTTCTTAGGCATTGAAGGATTAAAACGCGCCTTGCTCATTGAAATTTTAGACACAGCCGCCTCCTTTATCAGCGTCAGCGAAAAAGCCGTTAAAAAAGCCCCCCTACTCCGTGGCAAAACGATTATCAACCTATTTTTTGAACACAGCACCCGTACCCGCACCACCTTTGAATTAGCAGCCAAACGCCTTTCAGCCGACGTCCTGAATTTTAACATTAGCACCTCCTCAAGCAGCAAAGGCGAAAATCTCATTGACATGCTGCGTAATCTCGAAGCCATGCACTGCGACATGTTTATCGTCCGTCACAACGCCGCAGGCGCCCCGCACTTCATGGCTCAACACGTTGCCCCCCATATCAGCATCATTAACGCTGGCGATGGACAACACGAACATCCTACCCAAGCCATGTTGGACATGTACACCATCCGCCAACACAAAGGCGAATTTGCCCCCCTGCGCGTTGCCATTGTCGGCGACATCCTACACTCACGAGTCGCCCGCTCAAACATTCATGCGCTCACCACCTTAGGCGTTTCAGAAGTCCGCGTCGTAGGCCCCAAAACACTCATGCCAAAAGGCATAGAAGCACTCGGCACCCAAGTATTTCACAACCTAAAAGCCGGACTGCGCCAAGTCGACGTCATCATCATGCTGCGCCTACAACGAGAACGAATGCAAGGCGCCTTATTACCCAGTGCCCATGAATACTTTCAATATTATGGACTCACTGAAGAAGCCTTAAAAGTCGCCCACCCTGACGCCATTGTCATGCACCCTGGCCCCATTAATCGCGGCGTAGAAATAGACTCAAGCATCGCCGATTGCAAACGTTCTGTTATATTACAACAAGTTAGCAATGGCATTGCGGTCAGAATGGCAGTGATGGCAAAGACATTAGGTACAGTGTCAGAACAAAAGGGAACACAATAATGGCCACGCTCAGTATTCTCGGAGGACGGGTCATAGATCCCGCATCAAAACTCGATTCAATCACCGATCTGCATATTGCCGACGGAAAAATTCTCGGCACAGCACCCGCTGATTTTTCGGCTGATGAACAGATTGAAGCCAAAGACCACATTGTTTGCCCAGGCTTAGTCGACTTAAGTGTACGACTACCCGGCGCCGTGCATAAAGGCACAATACTCAGCGAAACACGCGCTGCTGCGGCAAATGGCATAACAACAATTTGTTGTCCACCTGACACCAACCCCGTTATTGATACACCCGTCGTAGCAGAACTGCTGCAACATTGCGCTGCTGGCATGGCGAAAATATTACCCTTAGGGGCACTGACACAAGGCTTAAAAGGAGAACATTTAGCCGAAATGGGCATACTCAAAGAAGCCGGATGCATCGGAGTCAGTAACGTGCAAGCCATCGTCAACACCGACATACTACGTCATGCCCTAGAATATGCAGCTAACTGTGAATTAACCGTTTATCTACACGCCCAAGACCCATGGCTCGGACGCGACGGCTGTGCCCATGAAGGCGCCATCAGCAGCCGCTTAGGCTTATCAGGCATACCAGAAGCCGCCGAAACGATAGAAGTCGCCCGCTTATTATTATTAATTGAAATGACCGGCGTGCGAGCGCATTTTTGCCGCCTATCCAGTGCCCGAGCGGTCAACATGGTTCAAGAAGCCCAAACAAAAGGACTCAAAATCACGGCCGATGTCAGTGCCCATCACCTATTTTTAACAGAAAAGGACATTAGCGACTATAACAGTCAATGCCATGTCTGCCCCCCACTACGCAGCCAAAATGACAAAGAAGGATTACGCGAAGGCTTACGGCACGGCAGCCTTCACGCCATTTGCTCCGATCACCAACCGCATGAAGCCGATGCCAAACACAGCCCCTTTGCCATGACAGCATCGGGCATTTCAGCCCTAGACACATTATTGCCGCTCACCTTACAACTAGCCGAAGAAATGCAAATAGATTTAATGAGCCTACTTGGCAATATCACCTACAAACCGGCTCAAATTTTAGGCATAGAAGCGGGCACTTTAGCGGAAGGTAGTACTGCTGATGTGTGCATATTCGATCCCAACAAGCGTTGGACATTGAACGAAGAAAATATGCACAGTTTGGGACAAAATTCACCGTTTTTGGGGTGGGAATTGAAAGGGAAAGTGAATTATACACTGATTGATGGACAAGTGGTTTATACTCGCCCAAGATAAATCTTGGACTCCGAGATAGGAGTCCAAAATTTATTTTGGACGAGGAGATTTTGCTAGGAGTCCAAGATTTATCTTGGGACAGCCAAGATAAATCTTGGACTCCTATTTTCTGAAATACTATAACAGTCAGGGATTGCCTTCCTCGGAAACATGCCGTCTGAATATTGTAGGGGCAATCCTTTATGGTTGCCCTGACTGGTATAAAATCACAACGGCTCAAAGCAATGCCAACAAGGGATATGCAAAAAAACGACGTGTTATGTATTGATTTATATCTGGCTAATGTGTATTATGTGTCCGCCGTAGATTAGAGGGCGCTGATAACGGCAAACCCTTTGGCATAGCAATTACTGCCTCATACTTTACAACCTAACACAGAAATTGCTCATCTTTTTACGAATTGGCTCAATAGACTATTTAGTGAATGAACACACTCCAAATAAAAAAATCAATTTCAACCGCATTAAAAAACTTCAGTAGCGGCGCAATAAAAGACAAAGCCATTGCCTTTTTTAATGCCTTGGGCTATGACAGCCAAAAGCGTATAGACGGAGATACGCCCGCCGAATTTCTAGCCTTAGTTGATGAGAACGCGGAACCAAAATTTAATCAAATCCATGCACTATTTAATGAATGGCAAGCCGTCTCCCTACTATTTCAATTAACCGATGAAGAAATGTCTGCAAACGGCGATTTATTTAGCAAAAAAATTGATAACGCCATCATAGAATCTTATTTATTTTTTGCCATCACCTTACAAGACAAAAACTATACTCGCACCGCCTTATCTAAAATTACCAGAGAAATAAACAAATCATTTTCTATACCCATCTTAATATTATTCAAACATGGAGAGACTTTAACGCTTGCCCTTATCAATCGGCGGTTGCATAAACGCGATGAATCTAAAGATGTTCTTGAAAAAGTCACCCTAATTAAAGACATTAATTTTAATCAGCCACACCGCGCCCATCTTGAAATTCTCCATGATTTTTCTTTGGAAGAGTTACGCGCCCGCCAAAAAATTGACAGCTTTATCGCCCTCCATCAAGCTTGGGAAAAAGTCTTAGATACTTCTGAACTCAATAAACGCTTTTTCAAAGAAATTGCCGATTGGTATTTTTGGGCGGTGCAATCGGTAACATTTCCTCAAGAGGCGGGGGATGATGCAACACGCAATCATATCAGCGTGATTCGTCTCATTACACGCCTCATTTTTGTTTGGTTTCTCAAAGAGCGGGAGCTAATACCCGCCACATTATTTGATAAAAGTCTCTTGGACAAAATACTTTATTTTAAAGATACTAAAGGCAGTACCTATTATAAAGCGATTTTACAAAATCTATTTTTTGCCACTTTAAATCAAGAAATGAATACCCCTAATAAACCTAATAATCGCAAATTTAGGGGCAAGGGAAAAAACGGGCAACGCGATCAAGATTATATGGTACATAACGTTTATCGCTATGAAGGCTATTTTAGAAATGCTAAAGATACCTTTGATGTATTTTTTGCCAATATTCCTTTTCTCAATGGCGGGCTGTTTGAATGCTTGGATAAAAAAATACGCATTGATGGTTTTTCGGAATGGACTGATAACGAGATTTGTGTGCCTGACATTCTCTTTTTCACTGAAACTGAAACGCCACACAGCGTTGACTTAAATCCTGCTTATGGGACTAAAAATAAAAAATATCAAGTTCAAGGCATTATCAATATCTTCAATCGTTATAAATTCACCCTCACTGAAAATACTCCAATTGAAGAAGAAATTGCCCTCGATCCAGAATTATTGGGCAAAGTATTTGAAAATCTCTTAGCCGCTTATAACCCAGAAACAGGCACTACTGCGCGTAAACAAACCGGCTCATTTTATACGCCCCGTGAAATCGTCAACTATATGGTTGATGAATCCCTGATAACCTATCTGGAAAACCAATTGGGCAAGGATTCAGAACAAAACAAACTTCGCACCCTGATTAGCTACAATGAGGAAAATCATAGCTTTAATGAAAATGAAGTGCAACAACTGATCAGTGCCATAGATAAAATCAAAATACTTGATCCGGCTTGTGGTTCTGGGGCATTTCCAATGGGTGGATTGCATAAATTAGTCTATATTTTAAGCAAACTTGATCCTAATAATGCCGCTTGGAAAGCACAACAAATCGCTAAAGCCAGAGAAATTCCCGATAGCACCTTTCGGGATAAAGCGATTGAAGATATTGAACAAGCCTTTAGTCGCAATGAATTAGACTACGGGCGCAAACTTTATCTGATACAAAACTGTATTTTTGGTATTGATATTCAACCGATTGCGGTACAAATTGCCAAATTACGTTTTTTCATTTCGCTACTGGTGGATCAAAAAATTGATGACAGTCGAGAAAATCGCGGGGTGCGCCCTTTACCCAATCTTGAGACAAAATTTGTAGCTGCCAATACTTTGATTGGATTGGATAAACCTGCACAAGCTACGCTCCGCAATCCAAAAATTGAGACGAAAGAAAAAGAACTGGCTGAAGTGCGGGCGAGCTATTTCACAGCGCGAACACCCAAAACAAAAAATAAGTATCGTGAGCGTGATGAACACATTCGCGCTGAGATTGGCGAACTGCTCTCAAAAGATGGCTTTGCCCGTGATACAACGGAACGCTTAGCTAAGTGGAATCCTTATGATCAAAATGCGTCGGCGGATTTTTTTGATGCGGAGTGGATGTTTGGTGTTAAGGATGGGTTTGATGTGGTGATTGGGAATCCGCCTTATGCAAGAGTACAAACTTTGCAAAACACACAAGCTAAAAATGTGGAATACTATAAAAAACATTATCTTTCTGCTAAAGGTAGCTTTGACATTTATGTTATATTCATTGAAAAAGGATTTTCTTTATTAAACCAAAAATGTATTTTTTCTTACATAGTGCCCCACAAGTTTTTTCAATCTAAATTTTGTGATTCAATTCGTCACTTATTAGCACAACAAAAGGCTTTATTGCAAATTGTCCGATTTGGAGCGGAACAGGTTTTTAAAGCAGCAACAACCTATACTTGCTTACTATTTTTGACCAAAAAACCTCAAGAACATTTTCAATTGTATGAAGTGAATAAATTGTCTAATTCCTCTGAAATACTCAATTTTATTCAAGCGAGAGAGGTACATAGCAATTATGTACAGGCTATTTGTGAAAATCCTAAAAATGCTGATTGGAACTTTTTAGTAGGTGATAAAGCCGTCGTTTTAAAAAGACTGAGAGAACAATCACATACATTAGGTGATATTGTCAGAAAAATTTTTCAAGGTATCGCCACAAGTGCAGACAAAATTTATGTGCTTAATGTTTTAGAATGGAAAGAAAAAACAGTTCTATGCTTTTCTAAATCTCTCAATTGTGAAATTGAAATAGAACAAGGATTTGTAAAACCATTTTTAATGGGTAAAGATGTTCATCGTTATCAGTCTTTAGTTGCCAAAAATGTTGTTATTTTTCCATATATCATTCATGCTGGAAAAGCTTCTTTAATGTCACAAACTTATATTAAAGAAAATTTTCATCTGGGATGGGAATATTTAATAGATAACAAATCAGCTCTTTCAGAACGTGAGAAAGGTAGGATGTACGGAGAAAAATTTTATGCCTATATTTATCCGAAAAATCTGATAGAGTTTGAAACAGTGAAGATAATGAGTCCTGATATTTGTTCAATTCCACAAATGACTCTTGATGAAAGCAAGTTGCTATATCATACAACAACCTTGTATAGCTTTGTCTTTAAAAAAAATATAATAGAAAATCCTAAATATTTTTTAGGTGTTTTGAATTCACAATTATTGTGGTTTTTTCTACAAACAACGGGAACTGTTTTAAGAGGGGGGTATTTGCGTTTTAAAACCGAATATTTAAAACCATTTCCAATTCCTTGCTCGCTTTCCAAAAAACCACCCACTCAACTACAGCACGATGAAATAGTGAAATTAGTTGACCAAATCCTAACCACCAAAAGCACCAACACCACTACTGACACCTCTGCCCTAGAAACACAAATAGATCAACTCGTCTATCAACTCTACGGATTGACAGACGAAGAAATTAAGATTGTGGAAGAACAGTGACAAACACGGTTGACAATGTACTAGGCGTGTTTTTCGCTGTTTTTGACTTTTGGACATTCAGTGCGTAACATCAGCAAAATAAATACTTAAATCAAATAAGGACATATCCATAATGTATCATTTCCTAGCAGAACAAACAGAAGCTGGTTTAAACTTTAATATCAATCTGGATAAAGACAAAAAAGTCTATTGCTTTATTGGTGATAACGCAGTAGGTAAAACGAACTTGCTTGAAAATATGGCAAGAGCATTGCTTTATTGTCATAGTCTCTTTAATAGTAAACAAAATACTCAAAAATATTCTGGTATTATCTTTGAAAAAGATATTAATGATGCCATAAACAAATTTTATTTACTGTTAGCCGCTGGGTTTAGTATAAATCAAACCAAAATCAAAGATAAAATTAAAGACAACTGGGTTTTTACTGAGTTTGAAAATTTAATCAATCGTCATTGTAATGTGACTATTGATAAACCGCTCGTCTTTGTTGGTGCCAAAAATAGAGGATATACCAAAAATATTGATAAAAATCATATTACCATTTTGGGTAATAAATATGAGAGTTTTTTGGAAATTTTTCTTAGAAGCTTCAATTATATGAATGGAAAATCTGTTGAAAATACCGAGATAGCAGATTGGTTTAATTCAAGGATGATTATTAACCCAAATTTTGTGCCTAAAAATCAAAATCGGGCTTTTGAGGTTAGAAGTGTTTTTGAGTTAATGCAAAAACTTGAGCCCAGTTTAAATTTAATAACAACAAAAGAGGGTTCACCAAGCTTAAATATTCAATTTGATGAAGGAAAATTGTATATAGACTCTGTGCCTATAGATAAACTATCAACTGGTTTTGTTTCCATTATCAAGCTTTTTCAAGAGATTATTGCGGCTTATGGTGCTTGGGCAGGTGTTACTGATGAAAAAGATTTAGATTTAAGCGATGCTAATGGTATGGTATTTATTGATGAAATTGAATCACATATCCACCCCAAATGGCAATATCGCATTATTTCACTGCTTAAAGAATCATTTCCAAATACTACTTTTTATATTGCTACTCATTCTCCAATGATAATTTCTACGACTGAGGATGGGGAAGCATATGAATTGGTGAGAGATGAAAAAAAAGTGACTGCCCAGAAATTGGGTAATCCTAAAGAATGGTATTTAGCAGATGTTTTTGCTCAAGCCTTTCATGTTGAATTTACCAAGTCAACTGTCGATGAAGGTAGTAGCCTTATTGATAAGTTAAAAGATTTTAGCACCAAGGTTAAGGATTATGTCAACAATAAAGATGAAAATTTAAAGACAGAAGCCGAAATGTTATACCAAAAGATATTGCCCAGTTTAGCCAAAGATGATCCTCGTCGCCGTTCTTTAGATTCTTTAAGGAGTCTTCTGGGATGAATAAGATTCATAGGTTACCTCCGCCTGCTTGTTTAGACAATCAAATACAAATTTCTAAAAATAAAAAAATCCAATTTTATGAAAATTTGTGGGATAACAATGGCAAAATACAACCGCGTTGGAATACAACTTGTAAAAAAGGTGGTAAGGTTTCAAAAATCAGACAAACACTTTTAGAAATGTCCAATGAAGCTTGTGTTTATTGCGGTATTAAGATTGATAACACAGATATGGATGTTGATCACTTTTTACCCTCAAGTCAATTTCCTTATTTAGCCTATTGTTGGGATAATTTATTGCCTAGCTGTAAACGATGTAATCAAAATAGTAAGTCATCTTTTTTTCCGAAATCACTAACAGGGACAAAAATTGTCGAAAATATTTTATCTGAGAAATTTCAGTATGATTTAATTTACGATAAGGCACATATTCTTAAATTTATAGCTAAAAATGACAGATTGATTGAGCCAACATTTGACAATCCTGAAGAACATTTAGAATTTAATCCAGAGTTTTATTTCTATGAAAGTAAAACTAAAATAGGTGATTTTACTATTCGTCAGTTTTTTAGTCAAAAAGAGGTTGCTGAAGACTGGGAAGGCTTGAGTAAATTTATTAAAAGTCTAATTGTAAACTCTCAAGATGAACAGGCAGCATTGAATATGGTGAAATCTTATATACAATTACAAGGAAAAGAATATGTTTGTTTAAAGTTCTATCAGTATTGGTTAAAAGAAAAACAAGAAGGTAGAATTGATAGAGCCTGATAAATATAATTATGGTAATTTTTTAAGATTATTGGTTTTTAATCCTGATAATTCTGATTCCGACAATTTAGGAGAAAATGATGTCACCAAACCAAAGCCAAAACTCACCAGAAAATACTCACCTACGAGACAATCACCAAAGGGGAACCGTTGGTGCTTTTCTACAAGAAAATATCGCAGCCGATTCAAACCTATCAATTGTCTCTGCTTATTTTACTATCTATGCCTTTGCCGCATTAAAATCCAAACTGATCAATATTGATAAAATGCGATTTCTGTTTGGCGAACCTCACTTTATTAAATCTATTGATCCCAGTAAAACAGAACACAAAGCCTTTATAATTGAAGAAAATGGCTTAAAACGCCTAACAAATCGCCTCCAACAAAGTCCGATAGCCAAAGATTGCGCCAACTGGATTCAACAAAAAGTCCAAATAAAATCAATCCGACAATCCAATTTTCTGCATGGCAAAATGTATCATATTGCTGACGCAGAAAAAGCCATTTTAGGCAGTTCCAATTTTACCCTGCGTGGTTTAGGTTTATCTAATACGCCTAATCTTGAACTTAACCTCATCATTGATAGTGATCGGGATCGCCGTGACTTAAAAGCATGGTTTGATGGGCTTTGGGATGATGAAAAATTGGTAAAAGACGTAACCGCAGACGTTTTAGAATATTTAGAACAATTGTATTTGCCAACAGCACCAGAATTTGTCTATTACAAAACCCTTTATCATCTGTTTAAACAATTCATTGAAGAACAAGCCAATACCGCTATTCTTGAAGCGAGAACGCATTTTTATGACACACAAATTTGGACTAAATTATATGATTTTCAACAAGATGGCGTAAAAAGTGCCATTGCAAAATTGGATAAACATAACGGTTGCATTATTGCAGACAGTGTCGGTTTAGGAAAAACATTTGAAGCCCTTGCCGTTATCAAACATTTTGAATCACTTAATTATAATGTACTCGTTCTTTGTCCCAAAAAACTCAGACAAAATTGGACCCAATATAACAACACCAGCGATAAACGTAACCCCTTTACCCAAGATCGTTTTCGATACACCGTATTATCTCATACCGATTTGAGTCGTGACAGCGGCAAGGTGGGAGATATTGACTTAAAAACGATTCATTGGGGTGCTTTTGACTTGGTTGTGATCGACGAATCACACAATTTTAGAAATAACGCTGCCGATAAAAAAGATGACTTTGGTAAAGTCATTCGTAAAAGCCGCTATAACCGCTTGTTGAATGACATTATTAAAAAAGAAGGCGTTGCAAAAAACCAAAGTATTATTACTTTCCGCTACGCCCGTTAATACAGATTTAAAAGACTTACGCAATCAGCTTGCTTTTTTTACTCAAGGGCAAGACAATGCTTTTCAAGAAAGTTTAGGTATTCAAAGTATCAAAGCCACTTTGGATAACACACAAAAGTATTTTAAAGAATGGTCAGAACGTAGCGGAGCGCGTCATAAAAATGCTTTATTAGAAAAACTGGGATCTGATTTTTTTAAATTATTGGATGAATTAACCATTGCCCGTTCCAGAAAACACATTGAACAGTATTATCAAGCGACAATCGAAGCATTGGGACAATTTCCAGAACGGCTGCCCCCTATTGCAATTTGTTCTGACATCGATCTACAAAAGCAATTTCTATCTTATCAAGCCTTAAATAAAAGCATTTCTCAATACAAATTAGCCGTTTTTAATCCCTCAGCTTATGTCAGAGCAGAACATCAAGATCATTATCAAATCAAACAATCTCAGCAACAAGAACATTATTTGATTGGTATGATGAAAGTCAATTTTTTGAAACGCTTGGAAAGTGGCGTTCATGCCTTTGCACAAACGATGGAACGCACGGTGACAAAAATTGAGGCGTTAGAAAATAAAATCACCCGTTTTAAAACGGCGCAATCGGAGAACCCAAGCTTGGACTTTGCCGAACTCAATCCTGAGACGCTAGATGATGAAGAATTAAAAGAAGCCTTACAAATCGGTCAAAAACTCGTTTTCAAATTCGCCCATCTTAATGTTGATGCTTGGCTCAGTGATTTACGGAAAGACAAGGCACAACTGCAATCACTCCATGACGCAGCTAAAGCCATTACGATTGAAAGGGATGCTAAACTGGCTAAACTAAAAGAACTGATTGCACATAAAATACGCCAACCAACCACGAATAAAGACAATAAACCCAACCGTAAAATCTTAATCTTCACGGCTTTTGCTGACACCGCCACTTATCTTTATAAGGCTTTAGAAACTTGGGCGGGAGTCAATATTGCAATGGTATCAGGGCATACCAATAAAACCACTTTTGGCAAACATGATTTTGAAGACATTCTGATGCACTTTTCGCCCCGCTCAAAAGAACTGGATAGCTTTGATAATATAGATAAAAGTCAAGAAATTGACTGACTGATTGCCACTTTCTGGATCAACAACTGAAACGACTCAAAACAGAAATACTGGATTTAGAAGAATTTGATGAAGGCATCACTTTAAATGAATTTAGCTTGAACGATTTTCGGATTGAGTTAAGCCATTACCTTGAACAAAAAAAACGGCAATTAGAACAAGCCCCTTATGGTTTATATGCCATTGTGCCAGCCTATCAGGATAACAATTGGCAAATATCCCCCGGCATTATTTTTTGTTTAGAATACCAACAAACTAGCCAAACTTATGAAAATATCAATCCCTTACAAACTTTCTTTTTGGTTTATGTGCTTGATAATGGCTCAATAAAATACAACTTTACTCGCCCCAAAGAAACCTTGCTTATATTCCAAAAACTCTGCGTCGGTAAAACTGAAGCTTATCAAGACTTATGTCGCCTGTTTGATAGAGAGACAAAAGAGGGAGCAGAGATGGCATTTTACAATAACTTACTTGATCAAGCCGTTGCCTCAATCGTGCGATTATTTAAAAAACGTCATTTTGGTAGTTTATTTGCAGGGCGAGGTGGAAAATTACTTGACACCCAACAGCAAATAAAAGATAGCGAAGATTTTGAATTGCTTTCTTGGCTGGTGATTCAATAAACCAGAAAATATTGACCCGTTATTGGAGGCAGATATAGACTCAATGGTCCTGAGCCCTTATCCTTAGTTATTACCGCTCACCTTACAACTTGCCGAAGAAATGCAAATAGACTTAATGAGCCTACTTGGCAATATCACCTACAAACCGGCTCAGATTTTAGGCATAGAAGCGGGCACTTTAGCGGAAGGTAGTACTGCTGATGTGTGCATATTCGATCCCAACAAGCGTTGGACATTGAACGAAGAAAATATGCACAGTTTGGGACAAAATTCACCGTTTTTGGGACAAATAGTTTATACTCGATGATTGAGTAGCAATCTAAAAATCCTATTTACTCTTAGATCGACGTTTTTTGATCTTGACATCAAAGGCACTTTCCGTCCAAAGCTAAAGCTTTGGACTCCAAATTAACATAACTAATTCTCAAAATGAAACACAATTTTCCGCTTATCACTTTGTTTTACATGGACTATGGCCTAATGTCAAAGGCGATAAACGTCATAGCTATGGCTATTGCCATGTCCCTAAAAAGCTCATGAAAAAGGATAAGAAAAAACGCTGGTGTGCCACAACTGGACTTATCCAAGCCAGTCAGAAAACAGCTCACCCAGTTTATGCCCGGCAGCGAGTCATGCCTACAACGCCATGAATGGTACAAACATGGTATTTGCACTGGCTTATCCGAGAACGACTAATTTGCCTTGTCCAATCAACTGGTTGACATCTTCTCGAAAACGGGGTTTAGTCAATATATCACCCAAAATGTGGGCAAATATGTCAAACGCAAAAAATTGTTAAAAGCGTTTGACAAAGCGTTTGGTAAAGGCAGTCGCAAACATCTGGCTTTAAAGTGCAAAAAGGTGCGTGGCATCGCTATGTTGACTGAGATTCAAATACACCTCAAAAAGGAACTGTCTGACATTAGCGAATTTAAGACTTTGTTCCCAAAAGAGAAAATAAGAATTCATGGCACTTGCCCGTCTCAATTTAAAATTGATGAAGTGTCGGGCAACCACAAGGGATTGCCCCTACTTTTTAACTGTTGGAGTCCAAAGCTTTAGCTTTGGACGATTGATGAAGTGGGTCACTGCCATATCGTGTCGGGCAAGCACTAGGGTGTTGCCCCTACCTTCAGCCGCTTTTGTAGGGGCAATCCTTTATGGTTGCCCCTTAACTTAATGGCAGTGTGAAGTGTCGGGCAACCACAAGGGATTGCCCCTACTTTTTAACTGTTGGAGTCCAAAGCTTTAGCTTTGGACTTTAAGTTTTAAAACCGCCAATTCAATTGCACATCGAAAACATGCACATTGGCTTTATACTTACCAGATAAACGGTGATAACCAGAAGTATGCGCTCCGGCACTATAAGCATCGGAACTATCAATATCTATATCATTAATAAACAAATGAGCGTAGCCAACGTCTATGCTTAAATATTTATTTTTGCTATAACTGGCTCCCAAAGCTAACCAAAAACGATCATTATCTGGGATACGTGGTGAACGATCTTGGGCATCGGATACTGGAGATTGATCATAAGCAATCCCCGTTTTGAATGTCCACACCGGAGAGTATTTATAATTCAAGCCCAGCGAACTAAAAGTAGAATTTTCATAATTCAGGCGAGTGATGGAATCAACTTGGGCTGGGTTATCAAATTCGACAATTAAATTCTCAAATCTATCCCATCGAGTCCAATTGATACCGCCCAGAATCGTTAAATTCGGCGAAAGTTCATGAAAAAAATTTAAAGCAATCGTTTCTGGCAAATCTATGCTGGATTGTGCGTCGGTATCCTTGAATACGCCAGCGGCACCGCGCAAAATTTCCACAGCTTGTTGAGATTGCGGATCACTGGGATTGCTAAAACTGGCATCACCACTGACATCCAGCGAAACTTTGGAACGGTATGCTATGCCGAAACGTGTACCTTGCTTGGGTTCCCATAAAAGTCCCAAATTAAAACCAAATCCCCAATCATCACCCCGCACTTTAGCAATACCATCACCTGAAGAATTACCCGGCGTTAAGGGAAGATTGGGCAATTGTGAATTTTTGAAACTGGCAAGCTTGTAGAGCAAATTGTAATCAACGGCATTGCTCAGTTCGACGGTGGCATACATAAAATTAAGCCCAGCCCCAAGAGAGAATTGTTGATTAACTCGATAAGCAACAGAGGGATTAATATTAATTGTTAGCAGTTCCGACTTTATGGCACTGTAACGCCCAGCCCATTGCTTGTCATATTCAGTCGCCAAGCCGAAAGGGGCATTGAGACCAATCCCAAACTTAAAATCTTTACTGTAATCATGTACATAGTAAAGATTAGGCACGATTGCGTTGACGCCACCACCCGAATTGCCAACGCCTTGATCAAGGGGCACTTGATTTAATTGGGTTGCCGCTATAGTCGGGTTATCGATATTAAAGGCACTTGTACCTTCAAAATAAAATTTGGGGATAATGAAGTGCAAAGCGACACTGGATTGATGCCCTGAGAGGCGTGTCATACCGGCGGGATTAAAAAATATAGTTGAAGCGTCTTCAGCGCGTGCCGCTTCACCAGCGTGTGCATTACCCGCGCCCTTACCACTTTGCTCAATTAATTGAAAAGCGGCGGCAAAAGTGTTGTTGCTATGGCTCAATATCGCCACTATCAATAATAACCATTTATTACTAGACATAAAATTTTGTTCTCCAAATACTGTAGGAGTCCAAGATTTATCTTGGACTTTTTAAAAGCTTGCAAGAGACGAAAAAACTCGGTATCATAAGCGCGTCCTATCCCCCAAGCAAGATTGTTAATATGTTAAAAATTCATTTTATAATTATCTCAATAGAAATAATAGTCTTAATTGTTGGCATAGCTGTCTTATGGTTTTACAAACAAAAATGGATTAAAAAACCATCAGAATTCCACGACGAAAAATGGGACAAATTAAAAAGATTAGCTCAAGCCGATTATAAATGTGAATTGTGTGGAGCAACAAAGAATAATAATGGGAGTTCATTTTCAGAAAAAGTTATATCAGGTAGTCGTTCATATTCATTTGAAGTGAATAATACGATTTTTGGGACAAAATGCCTGATAATCACTGAATCTGGAAAAAGAGGAAATCGTCAGATAGAGATTTTTGAAGATAAATTTCATGAAGTTGCAGAAAATTTAACCAAGGCTTTGCTATCTTTGAAAAAGGACACCAATGAACAATTTGATGAACATTTGTCAGTCAATGAATACACATACTTTTTTGATATTAAATTAGCGGTTAATGGCTGTAAATATCTAACGATTACCAGCGCAAAACGAAAAGGTAGCAATTTGTTTGAGCGTAATAATATAATTATTTTTGAAGATGAATCACCTATGTTTGCAATGGGTTTAAATCAAGTGATTAATTTTATTGATACTAACATAAGAACAAGCGCAAAGCGAGACCATCCACTGTTATAAATTTCGACGCTCCGCATCCTACTGAAAAAAAGTGTGAAAAATCCTATTTCTTAAAGAAATAGGATTTTTTTGACTTTTAGATTCCTTGTCCTACATTAGATAAAGCAACCCTAAAATCAATAATTTTATCAGCCAGTTGCGTATCATAAAACGCAATCAATCATCAATCGAGATGTACGCTTGTTACCATCAGAAAAAAATTGATTAAGGCTACCAAATAAAAACATAACGATAGCACGTTCTAACGGGTTAGTAATGGTATTGAGATATTCAATACCCTGACTAAAAATACCATCAAGTTGATTAACCTCTCCTGATCTAAAAACGCCCCATTCCAAGGCTTCCTCAAAAGCGACTAAATTGTGCAATTGACAAAAAGTTGACTTATCCAGCACAAAACTTTTTTTTTTCACCAGAGAGAGTAATTGGTTGATGCTTTTAGATTGATTTAAAACTTGTTGTTGATCTTCAAGCTTATGCCCACCAACCGTGATACCTTCTAACAGAGTTTGAACTTCTGGAAAGGTAAAAGGATTATCCTCAAGATAAACCGTATTGAAGACATATTCAGGGAAAAGCTTTTGTAATCTAAAACCGGCACGTTCTAAGCCTTTCGGAGCCAACAATGGGACCTGATAATCCCAAGTGAAGCCTAGCATTTGTTTGTTCATTTTTTTCGGCTCGTCCAAGATAAATCTTGGACTCCTTTTATAGTATGATAAAATAATAAAACCATGAACACAAAAACTATAAAAACCCGTTTTGCGCCCACCGGCTTAATGCACATCGGTAACGCTCGCACCGCACTATTCAATGCCCTATATGCCTATCATCACGGTGGCATATTTTTACTACGCATTGAAGATACAGACTTAGAGCGCAGTCAAGCCGCATTAGCCATACAATTAATGGATGATTTACACTGATTAGCCGGCACCTGCGCCCATCTCAGTGAAACCGAACTGCGATGACATTTTTGTAATGCCCTCGATGATGCCTTAATGGGAGTCACAACGATTCAACCCAATATCACCTCTCCAAAGGATCAATGCCATTAAGTTAAGGGCAACCACAAGGGATTGCCCCTACGGAGGACCGCAT
The DNA here is from genome assembly GCA_000785145.2 of Candidatus Thiomargarita nelsonii. Lineage (GTDB taxonomy): Bacteria > Pseudomonadota > Gammaproteobacteria > Beggiatoales > Beggiatoaceae > Thiomargarita > Thiomargarita nelsonii_B. The sequence goes on along the minus strand of JSZA02000044.1, from coordinate 21,428 downwards.
TTTATGTAGGGGCAATCCTTTATGGTTGCCCTTAACTTAATGGCAGTGATCCAAAGGATGCGCTACACTGGGCCAAAATTCACTCGTCAAAGAAGTCAAACAAAGGACTGGAAAAAAAAGGCAAAAATTTATTTATACCCCTACGGGCTGCCCTAACGGGATAGAACGGGGGCGGATTTTGGAGTCCAAAATTTAATTTAACACAACCACAAGGAACAACAATGAGTGTCAGAGCCGTTATAGCAGAAGTATTAGAACAGCGACACAAAAAAGTCCTCATGCTTGAAAAAGTCCACAATGGACTGGCAGAACTCGAAATGCAGCTATATAGCCTACAACAAATGGCTGCCGAAGTGAAAGAAGACCCTGAAGATGTCCCACAAGACATTATCCAATTCAGTACCAAAATGGCCACACCTATTAATACACTTCAAGAAGAAGTCGTACAACTAAATGCGTCCATTGTGAGCCTCACTAAACGCTTTAGCAAAGAAACAATCAACATTGGAGTGGCCGGAAAAGCGCGTCAGGGTAAAAGTACACTACTTCAGAAAATATCCGGCTTATCTAATCAAGAAATACCCACGTCCGATGAACTCCCCTGCACCGGAGCCAAAAGCAAAATTTATCACTCAGAAGAGAGCCCTTATGCAAAAATAGAATTTTATTCAAAAGAGGAATTCCTCAAAGAAATCCTCTATGCCTATTTTGACAAATTGAACATGGCTAAGCCATTTTCACTCAAACGCTTTGGCAACCCCTTACCCGAATTGGATGAAAACAGCCGCAATGATCGCAACTTAGACAAAGCCATTTATGAAAAATTGAAGTTTATTCACAAGGCTTTTCCATCCTTTTCTGAACTCTTATCAAAACCCCATAAATTACTGGGACTCGATGAAATTGTTGAATATATCACCCAAAGTGAAGGGCGCACACGATACCTCGCGGTTAAAACCGGTAATGTTTACACCAAGTTTCCTAACCACGACGTCACCGGCTTATGTTTAGTTGACTTGCCCGGATTAGAAGCCGCTCAAGGACATGAACAGAAATTAGTCTCGTCGCTTGAATATGAAGTTGACGCAGTCATATTTGTCAAATCGCCCGACGTACTAGGAACAGATTGGGAACAAGCCGATTACAATGTCTTTGACTTAATTGAAAATGCGGCCAGAGAAATTGACCTAGCACATCGCTTATTTATCGTGCTGAATGAAAAAAATGACGGCAGCAACAGAAAACAGGTACAACTCTTAAAAAATCAACCGCCTGACACCTATAGCCAACCCCGCATTCTGACCGCCAATTGTAGCGATGCGACTGAAGTTGAACATAAAGTCTTTTCTGTCGTTCTCAATCATATTGAGAAAAATTTGGAAAGCACCGACCAACAATATGTCAAAGCCTTAGCGGAAAAGATGGAAAACATCAACCGGACGCTCACCGGACTGTTTACGCCTGTCATGAAAGGCTTTAGTACGACCACAGCCGACTTAGGCAGAGAAAGAAAATATCGGCTGCTATCGGAAAAATTCATCAGGGAGTTGACAACCGGATTAGAAAAATTGGTGTTAGAAGTCCGACATGAATTAAATATTAGCGAAGAATTTAAGCATAAAATAGAAGAAATCTGCGAATCTGCCAGAGAAACCGCCCCCATTCCCACTCAAGAAGAATTGGCAGAACAATATCTCGAATACAGTGGTTGGAAGGGCGGCGTAGGCGAGGAATTGAATTATTTACGCGCCTACCTAACAGAATTTATGGCCACCCATTTGGATGAGTACCTGCAAACGCAGATAGATGAAGTACTCCGACAAGTTTTAGAGCGCGTACTGCCTAAATCCTTGCAAAAAATGCTACCTCCCCCTAAGGATAACGAACCACGTACCCTCATACTTGGCTTTCAAGAATTGTTGGATAAAAGCGAACATCCTAATATTTACAAAACGTTCGACTATATCCGCAAATTTAACTTTTCTTATCACAGCCATTTTCACTACCGTGTTCGTGAAGAAATGGGCTTATTAACCACTTATAGCAGTGACTCTATTGACGACATTGTACCTAACGATGCGACACGGGACAACTTCATGGAAAAGGCGGAAGAAATCGTCAGAGGCTTAGATAGCCATTATCAACAAACGATTTATCAATTGAGAAAGAAATTCAGTGAGAAAATGCAAGAAGATCCCGCGAATGCCATTTTCGCACTGGTTGAAGAAATCAAAGATCGTCTAGTGAGAGCCAAAGGTATTAAGGATGAATGGAAAAGTTTCCTTGATCCTATCCGCGAACAAATATGGACAGAAGAATTGAGTCGTTTTAACAAAGAGATTGCCTTACGCAAACAGTGGCGAAATGCCGTTGATGATGCAATCAAATGTATCAAACAAGTACAATCGGATTTTCCTAGTTAAACAAGGAGTCAGGGGAACAGGAAAAAAATGCCAAAACAAACGACTATGATGATGCTAGGACCAGATGCGGTGGGAAAAACGACTTTACTCGCGACCATGTATCATGAATTTTACAATCAATCTGAATTTGAACTGACGACGAGCGGAGATACGCACAAAAATCTTCAAGAAGCTTATGAAAAGCTCAATAGCATCATTACACAACCCACATTTACACAGACAGGACAACTATTGAAGGGCACGGCGGGTATTGTCGAACACACATTTGAAATCAAATTTTTGGGACAAAAAGAACTGGAATTAGTGTTTTATGATATTGCCGGGGGAGTGATACGCGCTGAAAATAATAATAATCGAGACTTTGAAGAATTTAAACAGAAATTGGAAGAAGCGACTGTGATCATGATTGTTGTAGAGGCACCTGCCCTGATAGAAAGCAATGTGCAGCCCAATAATCCTTTACCTGTTTATGAGCGCTTGCTCCCCACTGTCATAGATAAGCGAAATCATTTGATTTTATTTGTGATTACAAAATGTGAAGCCTGGCTCAAAAATGAGGCACTTAAAAAAAAGTTACAAATAGCGTTTGAAAGACGGTATAAAAAGCTGCTCCAGTGGATAGCAGACATTGATAATATTGTGGCTGTTTTGATACCAGTCAAAACGCTGGGTTGTGTCGAATTTACCCGCATTGATTATCAGGGAAATGAACAAGAAATCATCTTTGTTAGAAAACCCAATTTGCCATTTCAGCCTGAAAATACCGATCAACCCCTGCGCTATGCACTGGCATTTGCTTTATCCCAACATGATCAAAACCGATTGCCGTGGAATAAATTGGTGCGTTGGATTTCCCATCATGATATTGCTTTTCAAAAAGCACTCATTGAATTTGCGGATGCACGTCATCGGCACTTCAAAATTTATGGAAATCATTCACTGATTGAGGAGATAAAATAATGGTTATTAAACCCATTGTTTTAATCGGAGCGGCTCTTCATACGCGAAAATTTGAACCTGGTCAAGATTATGATTGGTATATCAAAAAAGGTGAATTGCAATTATTTGATAAAATGGAAGAGATTCACCGTGTCATGCTACGCGATGTCGGTGGTGAAGCACCAAGATTAGCCGTGATTGTTGAAGAACAACGTGTTGGTTTTCTGATTGGAGAACTACCTTGCCCACGCCGCAAGGATCATGCCAAAAGAGTGATACATAATACACTTTATTTTGAATTTGAGACAAAATATTACCCAAGTGTCTTACATGCCGTTGTCATTTTATTACTTCGTCCCCAGAATTACTATAAACCTTATAAACAGTATTTTAGTAATTATGCGGAAAGATTATTTTCTTATTCGGAGATGCCAGAAGTCATTTTAAAAACGGTTAAATTACCGAGTGCAAATCAAACAAACTTAATAAAGTCTAATCAGGGAGAGAAATGGGTTTTATTTTCTAATGCTAAGAATCGATACCGCTGTGCGCGTCAATTGGTCGATTTTGTGTATCGTGATGAGGGTTATTTTTGTTTTGTCTCAACGGGTAGAGTGAATTTGGAAAAATGTCAAAAGATTGCCGAGCAAAGTGATGAATGTATTTTGTTGACATTATCTTCTGAAGTGGAAACTGAAATCAATTTAAAAAAAGAGCCCAATGAAAGTGGAATTTATGGATTCCTGAAAAATCACTACAAAATACTGTTTCAGAAGCGTTATTAAAGTTCCAAGATAAATCTTGGACTCCTATAAATCTTGGACTCCTATTGATAACTAATAACTGATAACAGCTTGACATTCTTTTCGATTTTGATATTATGAGCCAGCCAAAATGGAGAATAATAAGCGATGATTTTTTCTAATCAGGGTCATTCATTGCGACTGCGTAAAACTGAACCCCAGGATGCGCCCACCTTATTAGGTGCTTATCAAGACGAATCCTTTATCCGTCTTTACCACTCCAACAATACACCTTTTACCCAAGAGCAACTTGCTAATAGACTGGCAGAACAGGACCCTGTCGAGCTTGGCTTTGTGGAATTTATGATAGAACATAAAAAATATGGGGCTATTGGTGTGGCAGTATTAGGCGATTATTCACCCGTTCACAAACGGGCAGAGTATCTGATAGGCTTATTTGAAGAAAAACATCGCTCACGAGGCTATGGTACAGAAGCCAGCCTGTTAGTGCTTGATTTAGCTTTCAATATTTATCATTTACATAAAATATATACTTATGTTTATGATTACAATGAACTTTCACAAAAAAATACCCTGAAATTTGGTTTTAAACAGGAAGGTATTTTAGAAGAACATCATTATTGGCTACAAGAAAAGCGATTTGTTAATTTGTATATTAATGGAATGACAGAAGCGCGTTTTCGCAATAATGAAAAAATCCGTCGTTATTCCCTACGATTGTTGGGGAGAGATGTGACACAACCGGTCATTGAATTAACTTCAGATGACCAGTTACCAAATGAGATGGGAAAAGATTTTCTTGAAGGTTGGCTACAACTTTAATTGGAGATACAATGAAAAATTTCAAAAATTCAACGGTTGCGGGCGCATTTTTACTAGCGACGAGTCCCGCTTGGGCTAATTCTAAAACGGGCGCATCACCATTCCCAATCCCAGGGAACACAGACGGTGGACCCCAAAGCCCACCCACTCGAAATGCACCCAGCTTTCCAGGCAAAAGCCAAATCGATATGACTTCAGTTACGCTGGAGAAAGCTGACGAAAGAAAAATGCGTTCGTGTACGGTGCCAAAAGTCAACCTGGCACACCCTCGCCCAGAGCATCTGTTATCATTTGCTGTTAACAAGCATAACAAACAAGATGTTACATTACAATTTGCGATTGATAAGATTCCAAACGGCAATGAGGAGCGCGTTTTGTTATTGTTTTATAGCCGTTGTTTGTCCGCTCAACCTAAAATCAGAACGCCAATGTCTAAGCAAAAATTGGCACTGGATGTCAAAGATATTGAAATTTTGGCCACTTATAAGCTCGACGCCAAACCCGCCCGCCCCGGTGCTGCAATGCAGCAGATGACCGTTAATATCGAACTCGAAACCGATAAGCTCGCCCAACAAATTGAAGCGGGAAATAATACGTTTTACTTTCAAGCGGGTGTGCTGAAAAAATCCGACTTTGATCGTAAAAATTACGGTGTCATAAACCTGTCTCAGTTGGCGGCTCTCCATTTCAGCACCAAAACTTGCCCAAATGACGATCAATTTTCCAGCCAAATCAAGGCGAAAAATGCATCATGCAAGTATCTACCAACTAAAACGCAATAAAATAAGGAGTCCAAGATTTATCTTGGACATCCTGTTTTGTTTCTATGTTTTGTTTCGGGAAATCCGCGCAGCGAAATTCCCGAAACAACGACAAGATTTATCTTGGACATCCTAAAAGAGGAAAATTATGGCTCGAACACCATCTAACATGATGCCCTTAGGGACTATTGCCCCCGATTTTACCCTACCCAATACGGTGACAGGCGACACAGTAACACTTTCTGATTTAAAATCAGACATTGCCACAGTGATTATGTTTATTTGCAATCACTGCCCTTATGTTAAACATGTGCAAGATGAATTAGTGAAACTGGGTAATGATTACCAAGCAAAAGGCGTTTCCTTTATTGCGATAAGTGCCAATGATGTTGTCAACTATCCTGAAGATTCACCTGACAAAATGAAAATAGTCGCCCAACAATTGGGCTATTCTTTTCCCTACTTGTATGATGAAACCCAAGAAGTTGCAAAAGCCTACCAAGCCGCTTGCACACCTGATTTTTATATCTTTGATAAAGATTTAAAGTGTGCCTATCGTGGACAGTTGGACGATGCGAGACCTAAAAATAACACCCCAGTCACTGGCAAGGATATTCGCGCCGCTTTAGATGCGATATTAACCGGGCAACCCGTGAACTCGGCTCAAAAGCCTAGCATTGGTTGTAATATAAAATGGAAAGCGTAAAAATGAAACGATATTGCTTATTTCTTGTTTTATGCTGTTTACCGCACTGGCTTTATGCTCATGAGGCGTTGGAGTATTTCTTAGAAGACTTGCATACTTTATACGCGCAATTTGAACAACTGATTTACGATGAGAATGGAGAACTATTAGAAAAGTCGCAGGGTTTAATGTATGTACAACGCCCCAACAGGTTTCGTTGGGTTTATCAACAACCGTATGATCAGCTCATCGTTGCAGATGGACAAAAAGTCTGGATATATGACAGCGATTTAGAACAAGTCACGGTGAAAAACCTAGACAATGCTTTGGGTAAAACGCCTGCCTTTTTATTGAGCCGCCAAAAAGCGTTAGAAGAAGATTTTTTTATTAATAAATTGCCTTCCTATCGAAGGGGAGTGACGCGCTTGGAACTGCTTCCCAAAGATGCCCAGGCGCAGTTTGATAGTATGCGACTCAATTTGCAGGGTAAAACTTTACTGAATTTAGAACTCGTGGACAATCTAGGGCAAACGACCAACATTTTATTTCATCAAGTTAAACGAAATCATAAGTTTAATTATAAATTATTTAGATTCACGCCACCAGCTGGGGTGGATATTATTGAAGATAGATAATTAGTAGGGGCGGGCAACCACAAGGGATTGCCCCTACCTTCAATGCCGCTTTTGTAGGGGCAATCCTTTATGGTTGCCCCTTAACTTAAGGGGTGCTGAAAAACCACTATTTCCCGAAAGACTGAACAAACTTCGCAACCTGCCCTTTGTATGCAAAGGACGCACTAAAATCAAGGAAATATTATCTTTACCCCCTTTATTATTCGCCGCATCAATCAATAATTGTCCTGCCTGTTTAAGTGAATGATTACTGACAATGGTATGCATCTCATCCTCGTCGAGCATATCGCTTAAACCATCAGAACATAACAAATAAATATCTTGTTCTAAAACTCTATCTTCTTGAATTTCAATATTCACATTTTGTTCAATGCCGAGTGCCCGTGTTATCGTGTGCCGGTGTTGAGAATGGCGTGCTTTTTCGGGCGTATAATAACCACAATCAATCAAATCTTGCAGTACCGAATGATCTTTGGTCAATTGGCGAAAATCGTTGCCGCGAAGCCGATATAAGCGTGAATCACCTACATGAGCAACGCTTATTAAATCATTATGAAATAACACAGCGACGACTGTTGTACCCATACCACGATAGTGAATTTGGCTTTCTGCCATCTTGTAAATCGCTTGATTAGCTTTGAGCACAGCTTGCTCAAGTAGCATGGTGGCACTATAACGTTTTAAATAAGAGCTGGTTTTGAAAAGTGACTCTAATTGTTCCATAATGATTTTGACTGCTGTTGCACTCGCGACTTCACCTGCTTGATAGCCTCCCATACCATCAGCAACGATTGCAAGACCCAAAGATTCATCACCCCCAATGCAATCTTCGTTATGCTCACGAACTTGCCCAGTGTCGGTGCGGCAAACGATTTCTACGCACATACTAGACTTCCCAATTTTTTGTTATGCTAAATATCATGTTTTTTTAACTGGCATAATACATGCCAAGTTAAAAATTCAATCAATTCAAAATTGGTTTTATTTGTTTCCAGCCCTGCAAATACACATCCAATATCTGTCCTAATTCGTATCGGGAAATCCGCTACGCGCAATGGCTCATCACTGATTTGATGCCAAATATCTGACGGAAAATCGACACCGCCATAAAACACGTCCAAGATAAATCCTAATGTTTGTGGGTGCTATAGCTTTTCAGATAAAAATTTTGCTAGGAGTCCAAGATTTATCTTGGGACAGCCAAGATAAATCTTGGACTCCTATTTTCTGAAATACTATAGCGAGATGTTTTTATAAAAGTCGGTTTTAGTCCCCAATGGGTTTTTATCCAATGGGAGAGGATTTCAGCTTTTTGGGCACCCGCTACGTTGGATACCCAGATACCTTGAGAAGGCACTTCAAGTTTGAGCCATGCCTGTGTTAATAGATTATCTAATCTATCACCTTGATAGGGGATAGCTTTTTGGGTACTGAGCCGTTTTTGTTTTAGGCTCGCCCATTTTATGGCACTATTGCCCATGTCGATTAATAGCTTCATAAGTGGATTTTCCACGAGTGACTTCCCAAGCAATACTAAGTATTGAATCATGAATTTTACTTCGTTTCGGGTTTGGTGTAAAATATAGTACAGGGATTTACGTGATAAAGTGAGTCAAGAAGATTTATCTTGACGGGCGCTCGTCCAAGATAAATCTTGGACTCCTGAAAAATTTAGATTATTTTTATGAAAAGCACACCAAATTTGACTTCTTATGGATGGCGAGCATCACAATTACATCAAGCCCTGTCAATACTTGCTAAAAAGGCTGGCTTACTTTCTCGTTTGTCCGAAACTTTGTCAGCTTATCATGGCCCTGCGGATGATCACATTATTGACCAATGGATGGTCGCCACTACCGAACAGATGGGTATTGAATCTGAGGCGGTAGAAATAGCTTATGGGGAACTGGAACAAAGAATACAACAAATTGGCCCTGCTTTGATTCGCTTACCGAGCGATGCAACACCATTGTTTTTGGCGGTACTTAAAGGTGGCGAAACAGGCATTAAGGTTATTACGCCTAACAATAAAGTGCAGCTCCTTGATCCCAATCATTTGCGAGATGTATTGGCTTCTGACTTGGAAGCCCCCATTGCCCCAACGATTGCTACATTACTCTCCGAGGCTAATGTCCCTGATGAACGACAAGCGGCTACTCAAACGGCTATTTTACGTGAACAACTGGGTTCAATGCCGATTGGTGGCTGTTGGCTCTTGCGTCTCTCTCCGGGGGATGATTTTCTTAAACATATGCGTTATGCCCGCTTGCCACGTCAATTATTAATCATTCTTGGCGCGAATTTTATCGGACAATTGTTGATATTGCTGGAATGGTGGCTGGTTGGCAGAGGCGCATTAGATGGCCATTTCGAGTGGGCTTGGATGTCGGCTTGGGCTTTGCTATTATTCACGGCAATTCCGGTACAATTATTGAGTGTCTGGACGGAAAACCTATTTTCTCTCAATTTGGGTAGTTTGTTTAAACAACGTCTGTTGTACGGTATTTTGCAACTAGAGCCAAACGAAATTCGTCATCAAGGTTCTGGGCAATTTTTGGGGCAGGTGATGGAGGCGGCTTCTTTAGAATCGCTGGCTTTGGGTGGTGGATTAATGACTGTGATTGCTATATTGGAACTTTTTATTGCTATCGGCGTTTTAGCTTTCGGGGCTGGGGGAATTTTTCATGCTTTGTTACTATTAGGTTGGTTGGCATTGAGTGGCTGGTTGTGCTGGTATTATTATCTACATTCCAATGAATGGGTGACTTTTTACCGGGAAATGACCAACGATTTGGTGGAACGCATGGTAGGGCATCGCACCCGTTTGGCGCAGGAAGCCCCTGATCATTGGCATGATGATGAAGATCAATTTCTGGAACGCTATCTGCATTATTCAGAAGGAGTTGATCGTTTTAATATCATTATCAAAGCTATTGTGGGACGTGGTTGGCTGATTGTGGGGCTATTAGGTGTGTTTTACACTTTTATTACGGCACCAGCAGCCTCAGCAGCTTTAGCAATTAGTTTAGGCGGTATTTTTCTGGCTTCGCAAGCTTTAAGCCATTTTGTCACTGGTTTATCCAGTTTTATCAGTGTTATGATTACATGGAAACAAGTGGCTCCGCTTTTCCATGCCGCGACTCGCGGTCAAAAACGGTCCTCTTCTCAATTTATTTTGCCAAGCCAAATTAAAAAGAAGTCGGCACTTTTAAGTACGCGGGATTTAAGTTTCCGCTATCATGCCAATGCTGAGCCGGTTTTGCAAGCTTGTCAGCTAGAAATCCAACAAGGTGATCGCTTATTATTGGAAGGGCCTTCTGGCGGAGGAAAATCTACTTTATCTGCTCTATTAGCGGGTTTGCTGGTGCCAGAATCAGGCGAATTATTATATTGGGGTATAACTCAGCAAAGGCTGGGTATCAAAACTTGGCGAAAAAAAATCGTGACGGCTCCACAATTTCATGAAAATCATGTCTTTACTGAAACATTTCTGTTTAATCTGTTGATGGGGCGGCGTTGGCCTCCATTGCAGGAAGATTTGATGGAGGCTGAAGCTTTATGTGAGGAATTGGGGCTTGGCGATTTGCTTGAACGGATGCCGGCGGGATTTCAGCAAATGGTTGGCGAAAGTGGCTGGCAATTGTCTCACGGTGAACGCAGTCGGTTGTATATTGCTCGTGCTATCCTCCAACAAGCAGATTTGATTATTTTAGATGAAAGTTTTGCGGCACTGGATCCGGAAAATCTTAAACGTGCTTTGGAATGTGTGTTACGCCGTGCATCGACTTTGTTGGTGATTGCACATCCTTAGTCAGTTATCGGTAAGCTGCCAGATAATTAACAAGTTAAATTTAGTACAACGGATTAGCGGAATAAACTGATTTTTCAAGCTGGTGTTGAAACATTTTCAAATGAGGTACTTTTCAATCCGTTCAATCCCCAAATCCGTTGTACTAGGAGATTGGCATGGAAATTTCCGGTAAGTACCTAGTGCAGGAGGGCGGAAGTTTTCAGGCCACTTCAAAAGATGCCTTGAAATAAATTTCTGGCATCAATGGGCTCAAGTAGGCTAAAGCCTACTAACTAATTGAATTACTTTCAAATGAGTAAACGTGTGAAATATACACAACTTTTCTAAAGAGTGTCAAGTATTTTTCTAGTTGCCCACCAGCACCGACATACTGGGCAAAAAAAAAGGCATTCCCAAATATTACTGTCATTTTTATTACAGTAATATGTGTTACAATATTTTAATGAAATTTTATAACCGTGAAACAGAAACCAAACAGCTATTAAAATGGTCACAACAAGCAGAGGAAGGGCAATCAAATCTAACGTTATTGCTAGGTCGCCGCCGTGTGGGTAAAACAGCACTACTTCAACAAGTCTATCAAAACAAAAAGGCACTTTACCTGTTCATTTCACGCAAATCTGAACCATTGCTTTGTGAAGAGTTTGCCTCACATATACGCACACAGCTAGACATCCCCATTTTCGGCAAGCCCAAACGATTAAGCGATATCCTATCCATCCTATTTGAATATACAAAGCAACATCCTTTAACAGTTATATTGGATGAATTTCAGGATATTGCCCGTCTTAACAACGGCTTTTTCTCCGATCTGCAAAACCTTTGGGATCAAAATCGTTTACAAAGTCGCATACACCTCATTTGTTGTGGATCTTTATATTCACTCATGACAAAAATATTTCAAGACAGCAAAGAACCTTTGTTCGGACGTGCGGATAATCGTCTCAACCTGCAACCACTTAAGCCGCTTTATATTGCTGAATTGCTAAAAGACCAAAATCGCTTTAGCCCAGAAAACTGGTTGATTTGGTACACATTAAGTGGTGGAGTACCTAAATATTTAGATTGGCTGAGCAGAACAGATGTGAATTCTGAATTTTGGCAGCAATGGTTGAGTGAACATAGCCTAGTCATTGAAGAAGGAAAGTATCGTCTTGCTGAAGAGTTTGGCGGTGAGCAGAATACTTATTTCTCTATTCTTGCTTGTATTGCAAATGGAAAGACTAGCCGCAGCCAAATTGAATCGGTTTTGGAAACCTCAGTGGGGCCTTATCTGCAACGCTTAGAACGGGAATTTGAGATTATTCGGCGAATTGTTCCTATCTTATCAAAACCCAATACTCGCCAAGTGAAATATCGTATTCAGGATGCCTTTTTAAGTTTCTGGTTTCGTTTTGTGCATCATTATCGTAGTGCTGTTGAAATCGGTAATTTTAAATTTTTACAGCAAGTGATTCAGCGGGATTTTGCCACTTACAGTGGTCATTGGCTAGAACGTTTGTTTCAAGAGCAACTGGCGAACAATGGTCGCTACAGTGTTATCGGCAACTACTGGGAAGCGGGAAACAAAAACGAAATTGATATTGTGGCACTGAATGAACTGGATAAAACCGCATTGATAGCCGAAGTTAAACGTAACCCCAAGCATATTCGCCTAAGCCAGTTAAAAGAAAAAGCCGGCAAGCTAGAACAGCATTTAAAAGGCTATACTTTTGAATATCGTGGTTTATCTTTAGATGATTTGGGAAAATTCGATGTCTGAATCTAGCATTGTCATCCCGACGATAGGACAATGCCATTAAGTTAAGCCCAAAGACGACAGGGATTGTAGGGATTGTAGGGTGGGCAGTATGATGATCCCTCCTGGCGTCGGGACAACAGGAATTTATGGCATTGACATGCGGACAGCCCCCGTGCCTTTTGCTGAGGCTACGTTTTTGGTGTTGGTTCATCTAAAAAACTAACAATCCCATAATCAAGAGCTTCCTCCAAATGCTTGCGGATTTTTGAAGCCGGCATACCGAGTTCAGAAATAATCTCATTGATTGAACGTTTACCATCAATTCTTCGCAACACCGCCAGCCAATCTTTCATTTCAGCCTCAGACAATTCATATTCAATTTTGTCATTAACCGAAATATAAGAATAGGCACTATCTTCTGAAATCTGATCAAATTTCAATAACCGCGTGCCCGGCTTCAATGCCACCATTCGATCTAATAACTCAGCCTTTTCTCGTCTAATCGCCAATTGTAGAGCCAAATTATCCGCTTGCTCCTCCCAATTCTCAATCCTTATCTCCGGCAACAGCCCAATGGAATCCGCATGATGCTGGCTAACCGGAGCTTGCGCCATTTTCGCCAAAAGTCCCATATTAACCAAGGGTAATAACGACTCTAATAAACTATATTCAGGCTCTTCTGGAATATCAGTTATCAGTCCTTCAATTGCTTGCCTATCAAAAGGCAAACCATCTGCCTCAAAAAAAGCCTCTCTGATTAAAGCACTGTCATCCGCCCTCAAAAGATTATACAACATCCGCCGAGTGTAACGCACATCCTCACCATAAAAAAACGGACACTTGGGACGTTGGCTCAATTCAAGCGGCAACCGATCCTGCATCGCCCGCCGTAAAATCGCTTTATCCCAAAACAATGCCTCATACTTTTGCGGCGGTATTTTCATCGTATATTCAACCAAACGGTGATCCAAAAAAGGCACCCGATTTTCAATACTATTTCCCGCTGCCGTCCGATCTTCATGCCAAAGGTTGTACATTTGCAGACTTTGCAAATGCATATTGACATAATAAAGCCAAGGATGGCGATAATGGGTTTGCCGACTGCCTGAAGCCAAAAAGCCTTTTGTCAGCACTCCACCGTATTGCGCTAAATTGGTATTAGCACCGGAAATAAGCGCATCTTTTTCAAAATCGCCAAAAATATTTATAAAAGTTGACCAATTTCTTTCTTCTTCATTCAAATCAGGACGATAGTCTTTGACATAATTAACAGAATAACCACCATTAAATTCATCACTGCCCTGCCCTAACAAAATGACTTTCAGTGCTGGGCGCAGATGTTTGGCATAACGATGCAAATGATATTTATACAGATGCTCCGCATTACATAAAGGCGTTTCACACAACCAGAGCAACGATTTCCAATGTTCTGGCGTAAAAGGATTATCATGCCATGAATACAATATCTGATGATTGGGCATGTCCAAATGTTTCGCAGCGATATGTCCAGCCCTCGCGTCACCATTCTGAAAGGTACTCTGACTCAGCACCGAAAAAGTATGGAGTTTCTGAAAAGGGGAGGCTAACGCAGCCACAGACACGGAGTCAATACCACCGCTCAAAAACAGCCCCACTTCCACATCAGCCATCAGGCGCAATTTAACAGAATCCGCCAGCAATTCTCCGTATCCCGCAATAATTTCTTGCTCCGTGCGAGTATCCAACGCATAGTCTTCATCAGGCAAGCTCCAATACCGTTTAACTGTGATATTATTTGCCGGCGCATCCGCAATCAATAAGCTACCCGCTGGCAGATAGTTAATATCTTTAAAAAAAGAGGGCAAAAAATCGTCAGGATACATCCGCTGATGCTGATAACTTAAAGCTTCAACCCAATCAAATTCACGGGGACAATCCGGGTACGCCAATAAAGCTTTGATTTCAGAACCAAAAAGCAATCGCTGGTTTGACTCCGTATAGTATAAAGGTTTGATGCCCAAACGATCACGCGCTAGGATGAGCCTTTGCTTTCTCTTATCCCACAAAACCAGGGCAAACATACCGTTTAAATCGTCAAGAAAATTTTCGCCTTTTTCCTCATAAAGATGCAGAATGATTTCACAATCCGATTGAGTCCGAAACTGGTGTTGTTCTTTCAAGCGTGATTTCAAATCGTGATGGTTATAAATTTCACCATTAACCATCAACATCAGCGAACCGTCTTCGTTGAACAGTGGTTGTCTACCGCCCGCCACATCAACAATCGACAGCCGGCGAAAAACGGCCCCAAATTGGGCATTGATAAAAATCTGTTCATCATCGGGACCACGATAGGCAATCTGATTGCCCATGGTACGCAAAATCGGTTCAATTTCAGAACCGATCTCTCCGTTTTTTGAAAATAAACCAGCTAATCCACACATTTGTTCATTTTATCCGCAAAGTTAAGAAAAATGCTTTTTGTGCTGGACGGGGTTGCAAACCCAATGCCATTAAGCCTGTCCCGGTCCCTTTGTGCGGAGGGTTCTGAGGGATCACGTCATGGGTATTGGTCTCCCATGACTTCTTTTGGGGGCTTAACTTAATGGCATTGGGTTGCAAACCCCGTCCAGCAGAAAGATTCCTTTGCTCCGCGCTTATCCTTATACACAAGTCCATTTACGATATTTTGTAGGGTGCGTCCTACGCACCCTGACTCTTAATTTGTGCCCAGGACGCACCCTACAAATATATGTTTATTTCAAGTACTTAAATACTTATGTGCGACTCGTTTTGGCCTAATTTTACCCTAACCGGTTGAAAATAAAGCAGGAACGAGGAAAAACGTCGTTAACCTCCTAGCAGGATAGTTAGAGGGATGTGAAAAGTTAAACACATCTAGCGGGCACGATGGGTAGGATTAAGTGGGAAGCGAACGCCTAAAGAAACCGTTAAAAGCGGGGGATTTAGGATATGCTGATTCACTTACTAGAATGGTCTTAAATAATGAAACTAACACAAATTTGTGCGATGGGCAACCATCAAACTCGTTATGATAACGCTAACAACTAGGTAAACGTGACCACAATGTGGTCAATTTGCTAGGTGGATTTATAAAGCTACGAAATCTGGTAAGGTACCAAGACACCAATGCCATTAAGTTAAGCAGAAATACGTTTTTTTTGTAGGGTGGGTAGAGCTTCGCTGCACCCACCAACTTGTTGAAATTTCTAACAATGGTGGGTTTCGCTCTCGCTCTACCCACCCTACAAAAAACCTTAACTTAATGGCATTGACCAAGACACGCCGTAGTGCGACTCAGTCAGGAGACGGGTGGAAGTAAGGGTGTGGAATTTCGAAAGAAATTTGTAGGCGCAGGTTGAAAAGTAAAGGTCAAAGTCGTGACTCACCCCTAGGCTTTAGTAGTGATGTGGAGAAATCCTAAAGATTAATTAACGAATTGACTAGATTTACAATGTTAATGCTCTTGCAAGGATAGAACAGAGTACTAGAGGAGCCGGATGAGTTAGAAACGAAGATCCGGGCGTCAATTCTCATGGGAGGTGAAGAAGACTGGCTTTATAAGGTGTATTCCATAACACGTATTTACGGGTGACGGTAGTGACTTATATTGCCAAGTTTAACGTATAAGAGAGTGCGCTTCGCTAAGGGAACGATAAAAAAAGGCATTCCCAAATACATGAGAATGCCTTTGTTGACACATCAATAAAGCCTTCCCATCAATGTGCTCTGCGAGGGTCCATCAACATTTATCCTGGTCTGGGACAATTTCTAATAAAACAGCCAGCACGGGTATCCGTTTTGGTAGATAGTCCGTGCTTATTTTGCGTATTGTTGGCGGCGCGGTTGTTGGCGGCGCGGTTGTTGGCGGCGCGGTTGTTGGCGGCGCGGTTGTTGGCGGCGCGGTTGCTGGTGGATGTTTGGGTTGTGCTATTCATAATTTTCTCTCTTCTAAAAAGATTAAATAATTAATAAAATGTGGCGAAAAAAAATATAATCTAATTGAACCTTTAAGTCAAGAGAAATTTTTCTTTTTTTAGAGAGGTATAAATGTAGATATTTTTGTGGACTATATAATAGAATAGCCCATAAAATATAACTGATAACTGATAACTGATAACTGATAACTGATGGCGACACCATTCTCACGCACAACACGTTCACTCCAAAATGATAATGACTTCTTATCGCTGGCTGGATTTTTAGTTGCGATATTATTTGCAATGATGTGGGGGCACTGGTTTCTCACAGCTAAAATAACCACCTATGAAGTCAGTCAAGAATTGTATGTCACTGACAAAGAAAATTTTGTCACTCAATTTCCGCAGGGTGCAGGAGCAAGCAGAGTACAAACCATTAGAAACCGACTGATTATCGCTCAATTTCCCCAAAAAGCCCTAGACAATATCCATACAGGGCAAAGGGCATTGATACGCCTTGATGGCCCTGGAAAACAGACTATTCAGGCGACAGTGGTTAAACTGGAAAAAGCAAGCGTTGAATTACAAGCCAAAATAAATGCCACCGTTCCAAACCCTTTTCAAGAAGGTGATGGCGGAGAAGTTAAAATTGAAGTCGAGCATGTCACCCCGGCAGTCTTGATGCTACGGGCTTCTGGCTTGTTGACAGAAACGCCCCCACTCTCCTCCAGCCGACGGTATTGAAATAGATGATTTTCGATAATTCTCCCCCTCAACGTCGCTTTTTGGTACCAGAAGTCGTGCAAACCTCAGCGATGGATTGTGGTCCAGCGGCACTAAAAGCCTTGCTGGAAGGTTTTAAAATTAACGTCAGCTATGGTCGTCTCCGCGAAGCCTGTCAAACAGATGTAGATGGCACATCCATTGATACGCTAGAACAAATTGCCAACCAACTAGGCTTAGAGGCGCAACAAATGATGGTGCCCTTGGATCATTTGTTTTTGCCTGAATCTCAATTATTGCCCGCTCTTACCGTAACACGTTTGCCCAATGGATTGACGCATTTTGTGATTATTTGGCGACAACATGGGCAATTTGTTCAGATTATGGACCCGGGCATAGGGCGACGCTGGATCACTAAAAAACGCTTGCTTGATGAATTATATATCCATATCCAAGCGGTACCAGCAGAAACATGGTACGATTGGGCAAGCTCGGACGGTTTTTGTGATCCTTTGCGCCAACGCTTGGCTCAACTAGAAATTGACGAGCTTGACAGAGAGCGACTGCTACAGACTGCCTTAGAAACGCAAGACTGGAAACCGCTGGCTACCCTAGATGCAGCAACGCGCATGGTAGAAACCTTGGTGCGTACCCAAGGGCTACAATCCGGCACCGAAGCGGCTCGTGTCTTGGAACGTTTTTTTCAGCAACACACCTCAGCTATCCCGCAAACTTTTTGGTCAACCAAAGCCTTGCCCGATGACGAACAACAAGTCTTATTCCAAGCGACAGTCGTCTTACAAATCAGTGGCGTCAGAGAAAAAACTCAAATCAATGACAATGAAGAGCCCCCCTTGCCGCCTGAATTGGCAGCCGCCCTCGCCGAACCCGCCAGTAGTCCAGAACGTGGACTTTGGCAGACATTCAAAAAAGACGGTTTTTTGACGCCCAGCTTTTTACTGATGGCACTCCTCCTCGCGGCGCTTGGCGTCACCATTGAAGCCTTATTATTCAAAGGATTATTAGATATTGGTCAACATCTGGGACTAATGGAGCAGCGCATTAGTGCGGTTGAAGCATTATTTGCCTTTTTTTTCATAATGTTATTATTAGAAGTGCCGATAGCCTCTAGCGTCACCGGAATGGGGCGACGATTAGAAAGCCGCTTGCGTCTGGCTTTTCTGAAAAAAATTCCGCGTTTAGGTGATCGCTATTTCCATAGTCGGCTCACATCGGATATGACAGAGCGTGCCCATGATCTGAGAATCATACGCACCTTGCCTGAGCTTGCTATCACCTTTTTACGTCTAAATTTTCAACTAATACTCACCACCATCGGCATTATTTGGCTCAGCCCCAACAGCCTATTTCTCGCCATTTTAGCAAGCGGGCTGGTAATCAGCCTATCAATTTTTAGCCAATCCTTATTAAAAGAACAAGATTTGCGCTTCCGCACCCATGATGCGGCTTTGAGCCGTTTTTATTTAGATGCCTTATTAGGACTGGTACCGATTCGCACACACGGAGCAGCCCGGGCACTGCGTAATGAATACGAAAGCTTATTAGTTAATTGGAACCATGCCGGCTTAGATTTAGCACGGGTGCGCGTGATGATTATTGGTATTGAATCGCTGGTAAATACCAGTTTAGCAGTGTGGATTTTATTTGATTATGTAGCGCAAAGTGGAGAAGCCAGCGGAGTTTTAGTTCTCCTTTATTGGATACTCAAATTGCCAGCGCTGGGGACAGATATAGCCAATACCGCGCAACAATACCCGACGCTCCGTAACCGGGTATTGCGCCTCTTAGAACCCTTGAATGCCCAGGAAGAAACTGAAATGTGGTATGAAGAACAAACACCGTCATCTCCAGCCCGTGATCAAAATACCCAAGGTGTTGCGCTTGCATTAGACAATATCAGTGTCCAAGCTGGCGGACACCTTATTTTGCATGAAATTTCGGCGAATATTGGTGCTGGAGAACATATTGCTATTATCGGCTCATCGGGTGCTGGTAAATCAAGCCTAGTTGGACTACTACTGGGATGGTATCATCCGGCAGCGGGAACCGTTCGGATTGATGGCGAATTATTACAAGGACAACGCCTCCATACTCTGCGTCAAGAAACGGCGTGGGTGGATCCCTCAGTACAACTCTGGAACCGTTCACTACGCGACAATCTTTACTATGGCACACAAGGCGCACCAGCAGAGTCGCTAGAAACGATAATAGAACAAGCGGATTTATTGGAAGTTTTAAACAAATTACCTGACGACGTAAAAACCCCCTTAGGCGAAGGGGGCGGCTTAGTATCAGGTGGAGAAGGACAACGAGTGCGTTTAGGTAGAGCCATGCTTCGCCCCGATGTGCGATTGGTGATACTTGATGAGCCATTTCGCGGCTTGGACAGAGAAAAACGCCGAATACTGTTAGAACGATGCCGTCGCTACTGGCAAGAAGCCACACTGTTATTTATCTCGCACGATGTCGGTGATACCCAAACATTTGAGCGAGTGTTAGTTGTAGAAGAGGGGCGCGTTATTGAAGATGAAGCCCCTAAAACGCTGATGCAACAACAAGATTCACGCTACCGAGCCTTGTTAGACGCAGAAGAAGCGGTGCGTCGTGGGCTATGGGAAAGTGCGAAATGGCGACATTTGTGGTTAGAAAAAGGGCGGTTGCATGAAAATAAGGCATAAATAACCATATTATATATGTAAAAAATTGGCAAAGCTATTGACAAAATAGCCTTGTTAAAGTTGTTGCCAAAGTCTAGTTCTCTGCCGGACGGGGTTTGCAACCCGTTCTCTCTCTTCGTTCGAGACGACGTTTCAGGGCTTCGGTAGGGGCGGGGCACACAAAATTTAGTCCCGACGCTAGGAGGGATCTGGATGGGGTTGCATTAAATTAAAAACCCCGTCCAGCAGATTATAATTTCATAAAAACAATCATTTGCTGTTTATCAGACTGGCATTGGACGATAGGAGGGATCTAGCTTTGTCATCCCGACGGAGGAGAAATCTAGGGCATTGTCATCCCGACGATAGGAGAAATCTAGCATTGTCATTTCTTCTAGCATTGTCATCCCGACGATAGGAGGGATCTTGCATTGTCGTGCAATATACACCACTTTTCTAAAGAGTGTCTTCATCTAAAAAACTAACAATCCCATAATCAAGGGCTTCCTCCAAATGCTTGCTGATTTTTGAAAATCCGTTGTACTAGTACGACTGGTGTGGATTGTTTGTAGTTTGTCCGGTTTGTTTGTGCGCTTAGGTTGGTTTTAAGATTTATCTTGGCTGGGCGCGAGTACAACGGATTTACGGATAAAAGCAAAAATGACAAAGTGAGATTTCTCCGCACAAAGAAATGACAAACGAGTGTGACCTCCATTTGATGTAAGCTATGTAGGGTGCGTCCCACGCACCATCTTGATTAACAATATTCACCCATCAGGTGCGTAGGACGCACCCTACAAACCACTTGTTTGAACAAACATTCATTGACATCAAATGGAGGTCACACTCTGACAAACATCAGTCTCCGCACAAAGAAATGACAAGCGGAGTGGGGATTTTCCCTTCTAGTTTATTGTCGTGCAGCGACAGTATTTCTAACTTTTTTAGCTTGTTTGAATTAAGCCCACAAATCAGACCTGCCGTTGTAAACTCAAGGGCGAGATTCACCTGACACAGGGATTTACACCTGTCATGTTTGGCTTGATCCCTCCTGGCGTCGGGACAGTATGAGAGGCATGGGATAAACCGACAAATAATTCATGTCTATAAAAAAGGTTATAGAAATTTTGCTTTACTAAAATGACATTTGAAAGTATATTATGCCCCGCGTTTTAAGCACAACTCTTGGCCACGTTTAACGTTGGGACTCAATGTGAGTCAGATAGAGCCATGCATCGCCCCGATGTGCGATTGGTGATACTTGATGAGCCATTTCGCGGCTTGGACAGAGAAAAACGCCTTCTACTGTTAGAACGATGCCGTCGCTACTGGCAAGAAGCCACACTGTTATTTATCTCGCACGGGTGATACCCAAACATTTGCAAAAATTGGCAAAGCTATTGACAAAATAGCCTGATAAAGTGCTTGCAAACGCTTATAATCGTACCTTGCTAGTACTCTGTCAATTTGTTTTTTTGGAGTACAAAGCTTTAGCTTTGTACTGTCTGACAAAGCTAAAGCTTTGT
>JSZA02000056.1 GCA_000785145.2 Candidatus Thiomargarita nelsonii | reverse complement strand
ACTTAGCAAACGGACTATGCTAAGCCGAGGAGCTGTATGAGCGCGAAAGTCTCACGTACAGTTTTGAAGACTGGCCTTGGGCAGTGTTCCACCTTTCGGGGTGAGTGATGTTCAGGGCCAAGTTTAACATTTGGTCTGTTGGCTATCATAGCTGTGATATTTATAGCAGTCTATTTTTTACCTTCAAAAGAAGGGTCCACGGTTGCCGAGCCAGAGGAGACGACTCCTGAGAAAGTAGAAATGTCAGTACCTGAGCAAGTAGAAAAGCCAGCACCTGAAATGCCAGTGGTTAAACAAGTTGAAGGGGATGCGCTCTACAACAGCAAAGGCTGTGTTGCTTGTCACGGTGCCGATGCCAAAACGCCTATTATGCCAAGCTATCCCAAGCTCGCTGGGCAGAACAAGGATTATGCTGTCACTCAGATGAAAGACATCAAGAGCGGTGCGCGTAACAATGGTCAGTCGGTTGTCATGAAGGGGATTATGGCTTCGGTGAGTGACGCTGAGATGGAGGCTATTGCTGAGTGGCTGACATCTTTGCCTAAAGAGGTGAAAAGTGACGCAACGCTGGCTGCTAAGGGAGCCGCACTCTACAACAACAAAGGCTGTACTGCTTGTCACGGTGCCGATGCCCAAACGCCTATTATGCCAAGCTATCCCAAGCTCGCTGGGCAGAACAAGGATTATGCTGTCGCTCAGATGAAAGACATCAAGAGCGGTGCGCGTAACAATGGTTTGACGGCACTCATGAAGGGGATTATGGCTTCGGTGAGTGACGCTGAGATGGAGGACATGGCTGAGTGGCTGGTATCCCCAATGTGATATAGTTGTCCAGAAAAATTTTGTCCTAGTTTTAAACCTAAGAGGTTTTTCGTTGTTTAGCGTAGCGATCTTCGTTGCGGGAAATCCGCGGAGCGAAATTCCCGAAACAACTGAAGGTTTTCGTTCATTTGTGAAAAATTGGTAATCGGCGTTTTTTAGCTGATTACCATTTTTTTTTTGTGAGCGTTAGCTACAAAGAAAAGGCAATAAATTTCTATGAAACGCCGACAAACAAGCTTTATCCTAATGATTATCTTACTTTTTTTTATAGAAGTCGGACAAGCTGTGGATTTGGAAAATGGTGAGGAAATTAATGAGATTTGCGCCGCCTGTCACGGTGAATTCGGACAGGGGGGAAAACAAGGTGAGTATCCCCGTATCGCTGGGCAACCGACCACTTTTATTGCTAAACAGTTGCGTTTGTTCCGGGCGAGAAAACGGCAAAATATGCCTATGCTACCGCACACTGAAGCGCGGGAACTACCTGATGAGGATATACTAGACATTTCCATTTATTTGAGCCAGATAACCTTGCCTACTCGTTTACCGCCTATTTCCGAAAATCAATTTGACGCATTTGAACGTTTGATGCAAGCCAAAAAAGTGTTAAATATTGCTCGTGCAGCCGGCAATGTGGAAACCGGCAAAAAACTGTATAATCAGGAATGCCGGTTTTGTCATGGTCATGATGGTTGGGGTAAAAAAAAGAAAGGCATACCAATGATTGCCGGTCAATATACCAACTATTTGTGGCGCCAAGTACATAAATTCAGTAACAAAGAACGCATTCACGATGAAGATGAGCCTGATGATGAATTACTGAAAGAGTTTACCCATGAAGAATTGCAAAATATATGGGCTTATCTTTCTATTGTGGATGATTAATAAAGGATAATTTAAATATGGGAAAAGCCATAGTATTTCGTCTATTGACAACAATAGCTATATTATTATTTATCGTTATCTATTCTTCCCCGATTTGGTGGGTATCACTCAAAGCCCCCAATTATCCACCAGAGGCTTTTCCAGACGGAGTACGCATTCACTTTCACATTAATGGCGTTTTTAACGGTTGTCAGAAACTGGATAGGGATGAAATCTATGAGGAAGAAGCCCTGAATTGTGTTCATGAAATGGATACTATCAATCATTATGTGGGGATGTATCCGATTGCTTCTGGCGGTCCTATTGAACGCGCCTTATCACAATTTCTGTTTGCTTTTTTGATACTGCTATTACTTACTTTTATGGTGTCGGGCTCAAAGTTTCAGGCAGCGACGTTCACAGTGGGCTGTGGTGTTATCATCGTGTGGGCCTATATGACCCTCTTCACGCCGGGTGGTGTCACTTTGATGTCGGAAGGCTATCAAGAAGTTTTGCAGCATAGTATGGATATGGAACGGGAAGAATTCCAAGACTGGAGCGGCTTTCAAGCCTTAACAGAGAATTTTCGAGACACTTTGGGCATGTATTTCAGGGATACGGCTAAGATTGCAGAAAAAGTAAGCGTTTTAACGACTGCAACTTATGTGGTGATAGGGGCATTGATTACCACTATGTTCATTTTTATCGTGGGACTGCTTTGGAAGAATAAGCTGTTTTATTGGCCGCTCGTCATTATTCCCATTTTATTACCCGTATTTTTTATATTTGAATATGCAGGCTGGTTGTGGTATTTCGGTCATAATCTAAACGAAATGGGGGCTTTTACGCTCAAACCTTTTATGCCGACAGTGTTTGGTGATGGTAAGGTGGCCCAATTTTCTACGCATTCTTATCCTCATTATGGATTTGGCTTGATGATGTTGTCTTCTGTGCTGCTTATGCTGGCGGGGTTGATTCGTCGTAAACAGTTTAGAACCAATGAATAAGCGACAAAAACAGCGTTTAGTTGCGCGTACTGCCTTTTTCATCCTGTTTATAGTCGCACCACCACTGGATATTTTCCGTTTTGATCTGACGCTGAACCATTTCATTTTCTTTGGAGAGCCGTGGACGCTGGGAATGGAAGCCTTTCAGCGCGGTGAAATCAGCCCAATGCAGGCAGCACTGAACATCATTTTGCGTGGTTTTGTTCCTCTGGCACTGGTGTTTGGTTTTGGCGCTTGGGTTTCTTGGCGTTGGGGGCGGCTCTACTGTGGCTGGTTGTGTCCTCATTTTTCGGTGGTTGAAATGATTAATTCATTGATGCGCCGCGCTTCAGGCAAACCCAGCCTCTGGGAAAAACGGCCTTTACCTGAACAACAATCGGATGGCACGGTGATAAAACCACAACGGCGCTGGTGGTGGCTGACGGCTGTTGCTATTATTGGGATGTCGTTCATCTGGGCAGTGGTTTTACTCACCTATCTGCTGCCACCGTCAGAAATCTATGGTAATCTGTGGCATGGTACATTAACGCGAAATCAGGGCATTTTTATCAGCGCAGCGACGATAGTGTTCGGCATCGAATTTACCCTAGCACGCCATTTTTTTTGTAATTTTGGTTGTGCTATCGGTGTTGCCCAGAGCCTAGTGTGGATGGGCAATAAACAGGCTATGGTGGTCGGTTTTAATCGTTCACGGGCATCAGAGTGTATTGGTTGCGACAGTTCCTGCGAACATGCTTGCCCCATGCGCCTGAAACCACGCAGTATCAAACGTAAAATGTTCACATGCACCCAATGTATGCAGTGCATAGAATCGTGTGAACAGGTTTCAAAGCAAAAGTCATTGCTGTCGATGGTTGAAAATGAATGTGCGTTGGATGTCTCAATGCGGGATTTTGGCAAACGTCCTGATATTCCTGTCGATTGTTTTAATAAAAAGTGACTAATCCATACCACCCAAAAAACCTTGTCCCGTAGGGATCTTACGGATGACACGGATTACGCGGATTTAAAGTCAAAAGATTGTCCCGTAGGGATCTTACGGATGATACGGATGACACGGATTTAAAGTCAAAATATCAGATTAATGAGTGTTTTCTTTTCAGGTTTTTAATCCGTGTCATCCGTGTCATCCGTAAAATCCGCGATTCAATGTTTTTTAATCCGTGTCATCCGTGTCATCCGCGATTCAAGGGTTTTTAGTGTTTTAAAACAGCTACAAAAAGAATACTGTTTAGTAGAATTAGCGTTAGAAACAGTATTAAGAGTTAAAAGACTAATGAATAGATATTTCTTAGGATGTTGCCTAACGGCTCTAACGCTGCACGTCTGTGCAGATTCTTATCCGCCCTTACAACCGCTCATAGACGCGGCTAAACCCAATGAAACCCTACGCCCACCGCCGGGCATTTATGCGGGACCAGTGACACTGGATATGCCTATCACGATTGATGGTAATAATCAGGTGACCATTGATGCTGGTGGTAAAGATACAGTGGTTTATTTAGATACTGATGGCGCACAATTGCGTAATTTACACTTAACCAATTCTGGCGAATCACATAACCAAATTGATGCCTGTGTTCAGGTACGCGGTAATTTTAATATTATTAAAGACAATATTCTTGATAATTGCCTGTTTGGTGTTGATTTACAGCAGTCCGATTATAATATTGTGCGACGCAATCGTATTAGTTCTAAACCCTTGTCACTGGGATTGCGCGGTGATTCTGTTCGCTTGTGGTATAGCATGGGCAATAAAATTACTAACAACGATATTACTAATTCCCGCGATATGGTAGTCTGGTATTCAAAGGATAATCTGATTGCTGGTAATACCTCAAAAGGGGGGCGTTATGCGTTACACTTCATGTATAGCCAATTTAATAAGGTTGAAGATAACGTTTACCATGACAATTCTGTTGGTATTTTTTTGATGTACAGTGATGGTGTCGAAGTTCGAGGCAATCAGATTTCCCATTCTTTGGGTGCAACTGGCATGGGTATAGGATTTAAAGAAACCAGTGATGTCATCATCGAAAACAATCAGATTGTTTATTGTGCCACTGGGATTTATTTAGATCTGTCCCCCTATCAACCGGATACCACTAATCAAATCATTGCCAATAAAATTGCTTATAATAATATAGGAGTATTATTCCATAATGATTGGATTGGTAATGTATTGAAAAATAATCAGTTTATAGGAAATCATAGCCAAGTTGCCATACAAGGCGCTAGGACTGCTCGCCGCAATATTTGGCAAGGTAACTATTGGGACGACTATAGTGGCTTTGATCGCAATGGCGACGGTATAGGTGATACACCTTATGAAATTTACGCTTACGCTGATCAGATTTGGATGGATATTCCGTCAACCCAATTTTTCAAAGGCTCGGCGATACTAGAAGTCTTGAATTTTTTAGAACGTTTGGCTCCCTTTTCTGAGCCTGTTATGATTTTACGCGATCCAAAACCGCTGATTCATTATTCCAATGATATACTTAACTAGGTCACAAACTAAACTTTTTTGTCATTTCGACAATAGGAGAAATCTTAAATGACTTCAAATAGATTTCTCCTGTCGTCGAAATGACAAAAGTACAAGTTATGCCCGCGCTAAGCAAGCGTAGGGTGCGTCCCACGCACCGTCCCAAGCGAAACCTGACCCAAGGTGCGTAGGACGCACCCTACGCCCGCTAAATAGATTTCTCCTGTCGTCGAAATGACAAAAGTACAAGTTATGCCCGCGCTAAGTATAATTGAAACTAGAAATTGGTTTGGGATAACATTTACATGAGTCTAAGAAATATGTCTCCCCTTTTTATTTTTATATTAGAAGAAAACAAAGAAGCGTATTTACAATATCTGCGTTCTCAAGGAATTAATATCGGAAGGCTTGAAGAATCCATTAAGCAATTGGAAGCAGGTGAAGTTGAAACAGTTAAATTAGATGCTCTGGATTATTTACTGGGTGCGAAAAAATGCGAAAACTGAAACTCACACCTAAATCGATATAATCATCATGTCCAAATTACCAAACTCATCACCCCGTTATCAAGCCTCACGCCGACGCTTTTTACGCACTGTGGGATTATTTGTTGGCGTACTTGGGGCCTCATTAGCCACTTTCTTGCCCGTTATTGCTAAATGGGTACCGGCGCGATTACGTCCCCCCGGGGCTATAGATGAACCTGAATTTTTAGCCTCCTGTATCAAATGTGGGCAATGTGTACAAGTTTGCCCGGTAGAAGCTATCCGCCTAGCAGATATTGATGAAGCGATGGGGATAGGGGTGCCGTATATTGATGCTCGCGCCCAAGCCTGTGATTTTTCTTGTGATGCCGTCCAATGTATCTTAGCCTGTCCCACCGGCTCCTTAAATCATACAATTGTTAAAAAGGAAGAAGTTCGCATGGGATTGGCGCGGGTTGCTAGTCCTGATAAATGTTTAGCTACTCAGGGATTAGGCTTTAAGGGACAAGCACGAGGGGCTGATTTTCAAGGCTTATTGCGTTATACGGAAATTGATCGCTGGAATCCGATTCCAGTTCGCGATCATCCTTATGATTTGGCATTATGCGATCTTTGTGTACGCGAATGTCCTATTGACAATGCTATTTCTTTACAACCAATTGATACTGAAGGAAAACGTAAAATGCCCGTTATCAATGAAGCCTGTGTTGGCTGCGGAGTTTGTGAAATGATTTGTCCGGTAGAACCTACTGTTATTGTCATTGATGAGCGTAAAATGTGGGGGGAGGGGACGGCGTGAAAGGTAATCTTGATGCATTACTGGTTATGTTTGGGAAAGAGCCGAAAAAATATAAACGGTTAACGGAGCAAGCCCAAGCGATTCATTTAGTCAAAAAAGAACAGATTCGGCGCTTGACACCCGAAGAAATAGCAGAATTTAAGCAAGAGTTGAAAGAGATAAAACAAGGTGTTCATTCCAACAAATGGCGTAATCGTCGTTGGATGACAATCATCATTGTTAATCTGTTTTTTACGCTCTCTTTTTGGATAGATATTCAGTTATTTGAAGGCTCAATGATTGCTTCGCGTGTGTTCGGTTTTCACATGGCTGATATTTATTCGGCTCTACAAGTTGTTCTCGCTTACAAGATAGTGTTTATTAATCTTATCATTGGCACTGTGACGGTAGTAATAATATGGGTGCTATTGGGAGGACGCGCTTTTTGTTCTTGGATATGTCCTTATCATTTGCTGGCAGATTTGGCGGAAAAAATTCACCTGAAACTGGTGGCCAAAAAATGGATCAAAGATCATCCCTTTCATCGTGGAGTTCGCGGTATTTTTTGGATTGTATTCGCCTTATTAGCATTCATTTTAGGCTATGCCCTATTTAATAGTCTTAATCCAGTTGGAATCGTAAGCCGTGCCTTAATTTATGGTCCCAGTTTAGCATTGCTTTGGGTATTTTTATTATTACTCGTTGAAATTTTTTATTCACGCCGCGCATGGTGTCGCTATGTCTGTCCAATGGGCTTGACGTATGGTATGGTGGGGGCATTATCGCCGCTGCAAATTTCTTATCATTTATCCGGTTGTCACCATGAAGCTGCTTGTAACGCTGTCTGTGAAGTGCCGCATGTTTTAGAATGTGTCAAAAAAGGTCGTGCAGATCAGGTTAAAATTGACATTGGCACGGATTGTACCTTATGCGGAGCTTGTATTGATGTTTGTCCGACGCAATCCTTACGTTTTGAAATTAAAGGATTATCACTTATCAACTAAAATGAGACTTTGCCGCAATTGGAGTCCAAAGCTTTAGCTTTGGACTTGTTTTTTTTTGAACTCATCCCTAAAATTATTAAAATTTTTTTTGTTTGTTTTAGAAAAAGGAAAAATATGAGTAAGCAAGCATTCGACAAAATGCTAAGTCAGCATGAAAAGGTTGAAAAAGAATCTCAGATTGATTGGGAAAAAAAGAAAAAAGAATGGCTAAAGTTCATTGATGATTTTTACCAGAGTGTTGAAAATTGGTTAAAGCCTTATGAGAAGCAAGAAAAACTCAAATTATCTTACAGCACTTCTGTTCTTAGTGAAGAACATATAGGTAGTTATCAAATCAAAAACATGACTATTGTTTTTGCTGATCAGCAGGTAAGAATTGAACCAGTTGGGACCTTACTTATTGGAACAAAAGGGCGGATTGATATGGAAGGCTCTCGTGGGAGAGTTCAGTTTCTATTGGCTGACAAAGAGAGTAAAGGCATGAAAATTGATGTTAGTGCAGAAAAGAGGAAAGTGCCAGACTGGACTTGGAAAATTGTTATTAGAGATTCTAGACACATCGCCTATGATGAGTTTAATGAAGATAATTTTTTTAGTGCATTAATGGAAATAACAAATGGCTAACAAGGTTTCTTTTTCTAATCAACAGAGTTCCTTGGATGAAATAGAGGCTTATTATTCAGACAGCGAAAGAGCACTTAATCATTTTTTCGATATGTCAGTAGCTGCTAGTCAATTTCCATTACGTTTCCTTGGTTATTCCAAAATTCAACTTAATGCCGAGTTGAAGTCTCGAAAAGAACACCTAGATAGGATGTGTGTACTTGAAATTTTGGCCACTTTAGAAGCAAAGTTTCAAATCACCACATATTGCTGAGTATGACTCTCTCTCCATATACTCCTTAGCTGTTGATATTCTTGGAAATATGGAACTGCATGACAGTTAGCTCGTAGCGTTTCAACCTGATTCCAAAGTTTTTTCATAGCAATCCAACAAATAATCTAACGCCTTCTCTCCACAGCCATGTTGACATTGGCACGGATTGTACCTTATGCGGAGCTTGTATTGATGTTTGTCCGACGCAGTCCTTACGTTTTGAAATTAAAGGATTATCACTTATCAGCTAAAATGAGACTTTGCCGCAATTGGAGACTGAGGTAGCGGAGTTATCTAAGAAAGTTGAGGGGCATTTGCAAAAAATGGGGCTGGTATGACTTTGAATGAGTTGAAAATTAAATAACAAATAAATGAAAAGGCAGCACGCTTATGACAGCAATGAATTCCACTATTTTCCCAGTTTACGCCGATACTTCAGTCTTTGGGGGCGTTTTTGATGATGGTTGGTAGCAGGATGTCGCTTTATTATCAGTTGGAATTTTAAACATATTGTACATTTCCAAAAGATTCCCTTGTATCGTGCAGTCAATGTAGTTAAAGGGTATAAAAAAACGGAGGTTTATGAACAGAACCAAACATCCAAATAAAGAAATTGAAGCTGCGATTCAATATGCTATATATAATTTCGTACTGGTATTATCTGGAATTTCATCTTTAAATGATAAGATTGAAGATGCACTTTTTGAGGCAGGTTGTGATGATGCTTTATTAATTTTTCGCGATAATGTGCCTTATTTAGAATTCGATAGATTAGCCACTAATCTTGATGAAGCCATTTATTCTGCCATTCAAGATGTTAAATCTGCAAATATTGGTGCCACAGTTTTGCGAGTTTATAATGATGAGACTGAGTTGATGAATTCAAAATTTTTAGATTGGATTCGTGCTCAATCTCGTCAACAAGATATTTTAAGTATTTTAGAATTACGTTTTAAGCCGCAAATGGCTATTCATCAACAAATCAAACAATATTTATCATCTATCACTGATGATACTAAATTGGATAAATTACTTGCCTTAGCGGTTCAAACCAATAGTATTAATAATGTTTTTTTCCAGTCAATAGGAAATTAGAGGTACATTTGCAGAAAATGGGGGTTGTATGGATATTGACTGGTGCTAAAGCTCAAAAGGAGTATCGTGATGATTGGTTATCACAGTTAGAGAAGGCTCGTAATGATAGAAAAGCTAAAGATCATGTCCCGGGTGATCTTCAATGGAAGATTGGTCTCAGTAATGAAAAATATCCTTATTTACATGATAGATTTGCCATTCTTGATCAAGAATTGTGGCATTTTGGCGGCAAAACGGGTGGGAAACTGTGTTGCCAATAGCCATTGTGGCTAACCAAGATAATGCTAAAGACTATGAAATTGCTGAATGGTTAAAACACCAATTGCCTACTGAGCATAAACCTTCCAGTTATACTATTGCTCAACAAATCAGTGTACCAGATGAATTTCTTTATAGGCTGGATAATTTTTTTGCTCCCTTACCGGAACATTGGGAGGAGGTAAAAAAATGGGATAGCGTTGGATATGCTTTAGGCACCGCTATAGGACAAAGTTTAGCCAATACAGTGAACATAAAACAAATGTTAATTGCATATTCATTGTTTGAAACACAAGCCGTTGGACATTATGCACTTGAATATAGTTGGTTAGAAATACTACCAACAACTACACACCAACAGACTTGGCTTAATGAAATCCATAATGCTACTAAGGAATTGTCGAGTAATCCCATAGACTGTTTTTTTAAAACGGAGAGAGAAATCGCAACAGCACAGTTAGCTGAATGGGAACAAACCACTGAACTGTCAAAAACTTGGCATCAATACCCAATTGAGTTAGGCTGTTTCAGTCATCTGATTGAAATGCTAGATTTAGTACGACAATTAGACAAAACTCATTATTTAACCATACTTGACACCTTGACTTATCCAATATTGGTACGTAACGCACTAAAAAATTATAAAATCACGCAAGATCGTGAAGAAATACTGTCTTTATTGGCAAATGCTAACACCGTGCTTGATAACAATGGCAAATGGAATAAACGCACGGTTGCCCCATTGCTGGCTGAAATGATCGTTTCTCATGCTCATCGCTTAGTGGAATCATTAAAACGTTTGCCAGATTCATTCCAACAACTCCGAGAACAAGAAATTCCAGACTGGTTTAATAAAGCTTTTGGGGTACTCTTAACACGGCAAGATGGTAATGTTATTGGAATTAAGTGGCTTATTGAGTTAATTGAGCGTTACCAAAGCGAAATTTGGCGTAGTGGTGAAACCGAATGGTCAATAACGGTTACTGCTATTGAGTGTTTGTCGAAATGTTTGGCTGAAAAAGACTATCGTCTTAAAGAAACTGATGCCGAAGAAATTAAACGACATGGACTGTCGAAATTTTTGGCAGCGACTTTAATAGCAGAGAAAAAAACCACGCTATCAGAGTCAGAAGATTTATGGCAATGGTTCCAAAAATTGCTATTGACAGAAGATGAAGGTATCAAAAACCATTTTGATTCAGGACAATTGACTGGAAGATGGGTGTATTATCAACCAGCAAATTTATTAGCGAACAGCAACGAGAATCCGGTAAAACAATGGCAACAAACATGGAATAAGTTACAAGAACAACGCAACTGTGCCATGCATTATATTAAAGATCGCAATGCTCTAGCATCAAGCCAGTTTCTTATGCAAACCGGAATTTGTACGCTTGATTGGTTGTTGGATTATCAGAAAGATGAATTGGCTAGAGAGTTATGGCAAGTACTTTATGACGCTTTACGTGAAACTTGGCTCACACAGCGAAATGATATAAACAATGTTTGGCCTCGTTTAATCGGTTTTCTGTTTGCTCGTGAACATAAGATCTTTGAACCTCAAGACACCTATCTGACGAAAATTTTACCTCAACACTTGAAACCACTTTGGGGAAATTCTGATTTACTTACTCTGGTTTCTCTCAATTTGAATCAGAATGGTTTATCTCCACAAAAATTAATTGAGGCTTTCCAAGCCATTGGGATTGATATTCTAGCAAATATCAAGACCAACAATCTCTGGGAAAAAGTGACTAACAAGTCTTTCCATATGACTGATGAAGTTAATACTCTTTTGAATAGCCTTATTTATCTACCTACCTAAACATTGTAGTTGCCCACCCAATGCCACCTTCGTTAAGGGCAACCACAAGGGATTGCCCCTACGAGAAATCACGGTTTGTAGGGGCAATCCTTTATGGTTGCCCTTAACGAAGGTGGCATTGAGCGCCTGACTGGGCGGAGTTAGCGGAGCGTTATGGTGAGACTTTGCCTTGGAGTCCAAAGCTTTAGCTTTGGACATTAAAAATATGCACCAAATTAAAGTGGGTCGTATAGAAATTGAAGTAGCTCGAAAAGACATCAAAAACTTACATCTTGCCGTCTATCCACCCAATGGCCAATGCCATTAAGTATCGCAAAAAACCATACAGGTAGGGTGGATTAAGCGGAGCGTATCCACCTGATTTCTATATAAATATCGGTGGATACGCTACCGCTTAATCCACCCTACATGAGCTTAACTTAATGGCATTGACCCAATGGCAGAGTGCGTATTGCTACGCGAATAATAAGTATTTAGAGCTTTATATGAAACAAGGCAGTAGCAAACAACAACGTGAAAAAGTCATCAAAGAATGGTATCGACAAACATTAAAAAATGACATACCCGCCCTCATCACAAAATGGCAAACCATTATTGACGTTGTTGTTGCTGATTGGGGAGTTAAATTTATGCGTACCAAATGGGGCACTTGTAATATTCAAGCAAAACGTATTTGGTTAAATCTGGAACTGGCTAAAAAACCAAGACATTGCTTGGAGTATGTTATAGTGCATGAAATGGTGCATTTACTTGAAAGGCATCACAATGAACGGCATACATGGATAAGTTTATGCCGCAATGGCAATTGTATAAAGATGAATTAAATCTGACAACCTATAACTAATATGGCCATCAAAAAAAGTGAATTATACAGTTCCCTATGGAAAAGCTGTGACGAATTAAGGGGTGGCATGGATGCCTCACAATATAAGGATTATGTACTGAGCTTATTATTTATTAAATATGTCTCCGATAAGGCAGATGCTCTAATTAAAATCCCTAAAGGCGGTAGTTTTCAGGATATGATTGCCTTGAAAGGTAAAGCCAATATTGGTCAGAAAATCAATAAAATTATTGCTAATCTGGCAGAAGAAAATGAATTAAAGGGCGTTATTGATTTTAGGTGATGCTTATGAATATTTGATGCGCCACTTTGCCACGGAGTCGGGTAAAAGCAAAGGACACATATACGCCCGCTGAAGTTTCAAGAATCTTGGCAAAAGTCATTAGCGTAGAAAAAGCGCAAAGTGCCTCAGATACAGTCTATGATCCGACTTGTGGCTCAGGCTCTTTACTTTTAAAAGTTGCTGATGAAGCACCGGGCGAAATGACTTTATATGGTCAGGAAATGGATAATGCCACTAAAGCATTGGCGATTATGAATATGTGGTTACACGGCTACCCAAGCGCAGAAATCAAAAAAGACAATACTTTATCCAGTCCTCATTTTAAAGATAAGGATGATAACAGTAAACTTAAAACTTTCGATTTTGCCGTTGCCAATCCGCCATTTTCTACTAAATCATGGAGTAGTGGCTTTGATCCGGCAAATGATCTTTATGAGCGTTTTAAAAACTATGGCATACCACCGGCTAAAAATGGCGATTATGCCTTTTTATTGCATATTATCCGTTCTTTAAAAGAGACTGGAAAAGGCGCGGTTATTTTACCACACGGCGTATTATTTCGGGGCAATGTTGAGGCGCAGATACGTCAACAAATTATCCAGCGAGGTTATATAAAAGGGATTATTGGTTTACCGGCTAATCTGTTTTATGGTACCGGTATTCCGCTTGTATTATTGTGTTGGATAAAGAAAATGCTGATATAATCTTAATATTCCGCGCTATATTGATAGCCAAGAGGATGAGGATATTCAAGATATTGGGGCGCACTTATTGGGAGGTATTCCCAACAAAGATATTGAAGAGTTAGATGATTACTGGGCAGTTTATCCGTCGCTGAAAAGCAGTTTATTGACTAACAGCGAGAGAGATAACTATAGTCAATTAACCGTCTCCCCAGAAAATATTAAAAAAAAACTGAGCATCCCGAATTTATCAACTATAGTCAAGCCTTAGAGACTAGATAACAATTTCATCGACAAATATCTACATGTACACATAAAATGTGGGAATGAAAACATTGTGGACTAGGGAGAATCAGCCCTTTATCCCCTCGCCGGAGCTTAGGGTTACTTAGCGCTTGAGAGTCCGTTTTTTTTGATGTGGAAGGCTAACCACTGTCAAGCGGGGCGAATTATACTTGACCTTTTTTAAAAAAGCAAATTTTTTGGAAGAAGAACAGAGCGGCGAAGAAGGCTTATTAGAAGAAGTCAAAAACGATAAGGGTAAAGTGACTAAAGCATTGTTACAAGCTAGACTCAAAGTTGTTCAAATGAATATGGATGAAGATTTAGCTGATGAGTATAAGGTATTACAGACTTATTTAGCATTGGTAAATCAAGAAACCCAAGCGAATAGAAAAATAAAAGCGGCTCAAACGGGCTTAGATAAAAAGGTTATTGCTAAATACCGACAATTGACAGTTGATGAGACACAAGTTTTAGTGATTGAAGATAAATGGTTTAATAGCCTTCGGCAAGATGTCAAAGCTGAAATGGATAGCATTTCTCAACGGCTGACTGGGCGTATTAAGGAATTAGCGGAGCGTTATGGTGAGACTTTGCCGCAATTGGAGACTGATGTGGCGGAGTTGTCTAAGACAGTTGAGGGGCATTTGCAAAAAATGGGGGTTGTATGGAATTGAGAGAGGGGTATAAAAAAACTGAGGTTGGGGTTATTCCTGATGATTGGGAAATTAAAAAAATGGGAAATGTAGCTCCCCTTCAAAGAGGATTTGATTTACCTAATTCTAATTTGAAAAAAGGTTTATATCCTGTAGTTTACTCAAATGGTATTCAGAATCATCACCACGAATTCCAAGTAAAAGCACCTGGTGTAGTTACTGGACGTTCTGGAACTATTGGAAAGGTAACATATGTAAAATTTGACTTTTGGCCACATAATACATCATTATGGGTCACTGATTTTAAAGGTAATTATCCACTTTATATATATTACTTATATATAACTGTCAACTTAGAAAGATTTGCAACTGGTTCAGGTGTTCCAACTCTTAATAGAAATGATGTTCACTCTCTTAGAGTCCCACTTCCACCCCTAAAAGAACAACAAGCCATAGCCACCGCCCTAAGCGATGTAGATGCACTAATTACATCATTAGATAAGCTCATTGCCAAAAAGCGAAACATCAAACAAGGTGCTATGCAGCAACTTCTTACTGGGAAAAAACGGTTGGCGGGGTTTGAGGGGGAGGGGGAGTGGGAGGTTAAGAGGTTGGGGGAGATTGGTAATGTGGCTACAGGCAATACTCCTCCTACGAATGATTCAAAAAACTATGGAGATGAATATTTTTTTGTAAGTCCAGTAGATTTAGGATTTACTAAATACATTCTGAATACTGAAAAAAAACTTTCTAAAAAAGGATTTGATATATCTCGAAAATTCCCAAAAAACAGTATTCTTTTTACTTGTATAGGTTCAACAATTGGTAAATCGGGTATATCAACAATTGAATTAACTTCTAATCAACAGATAAATGCAATTTTCCCAAATGATAATTTTTCAAGTGACTTCTTGTTTTATTGTTTAAAGCAATTAACTCCAAAAATAAAATCACTAGCAGGAGAACAAGCTGTACCGCTAATCAATAAAACACAATTTGAGGAAACTTTAATTCCTCTTCCTCCAACCCTAAAAGAACAAAAAGCCATAGCCAAAATCCTAAGCGACATGGACGCAGAAATAGAAACCTTAGAGAAAAAACGCGACAAATACAAAGCCATCAAACAAGGCATGATGCAAGAATTATTGACGGGGAAAACGAGGTTAATTAATGAAAATTAAAAAACTCCAGCTAGAAAATTTCACACAATTCACTGAATTAAAGGTAGAATTCCCCAGAGATGTGACAGTATTTATCGGCAACAATGGAGCCGGTAAAACCTCACTATTGCGGGCATTGGCAATACTTTTAACTTGGTTGATTGCCAGAATTGAACGGGAAAAAGGCAATGGTAGCCCCATTTTAGACTCGGATATCGAAAATGATGCTAAGTATAGCAAAATCACCCTTGAAGTCTGCGAATCCGATAACCGCCTATTTCAGTGGACATTAGTAAAGCAACGTAAGGGTTTTAAGAGTGAGCAGAGCAGTGAATTAAAAAATGTCACCCGTCTAGCAGATAGCTATCGCAACCGCCTTACTCAAGACGATAATAGCAGTTTGCCACTAATAGCTTATTATCCTGTAGAGCGTGTCGTTTTAGATATTCCACTAAAGATTAAAAAACACCATAGCTTTGATCAATTGGACGGTTATGATAATGCACTCACACAAGGCGTGGATTTTCGCCGATTTTTTGAATGGTTTCGTGAGCGCGAAGATGCAGAAAATGAAAATAATTTACAACAAATAATGAAATTAATCTTTGAGGAGAATATTCCCAAAGAACAATTACAGGATAAGCTTCCATACGATAAGCAATTAACGGCAGTGCGTAATGCCATTGCAGCTTTTATGTCTGGTTTTTCTAAATTACAAGTACAGCGCAAGCCTAGATTACAAATGACGGTAGAAAAGCATGGCAAAATCCTAGATGTGGCACAGCTCTCCCAAGGTGAAAAAACACTGATGGCATTAGTGGGAGATATTGCACGTCGTTTGGCTATGATGAACCCCGGCTTAGAAAAACCATTGCAGGGTGAGGGCATCGTACTGATTGATGAGATCGAACTACATTTGCATCCACAATGGCAGCGCGGCATCATCCAACGTTTACGCGACACCTTTCCAAATTGTCAGTTTTTGCTAACCACACACTCGCCACTGGTGATCAGTGATGCTAAAAATGTGCAATGTTATATCCTAGACGAGAAGCAATTAACGCAAATAGATGATTTATATGGTTTAGATGCTAATCAGGTGCTTTTAAAAGTCATGGATACCGACATTCGTAATCCAGAAGTGGAGAAAAAAATCACCGTGTTATTGAATTTGATTCAAGAGAGTGAATTGTATAAAGCTAAAACGGCATTATCTGAATTAGAACAAGAATTGTCTGCCGATGACTTAGAATTAGCTAAGGCTCGTCTGTTAATCAAACGATTAGAGGTATTGCGTGCGAAAAATAATTAAAAGAAACGAGCCAATAGCATTAAGTAACTGGAAGCGACATAATCCTAACGGGCACTATCCTGACTTGAGCCATGTAGAACGTCAAGCCATCCGTGATAGCTGTTTAAAGGAACAATATTATTTGTGTGCTTACTGTTGTCAACGCATTGATGATAAAAACTCACATAATGAACATATCCAAGCACAATCTGTTGCGCCTAATCAAATGCTTAATTTCCATAACATAGTTGCCAGTTGTAACCAATCTAAACAATGTGGTGACGCGCATGGCTCAAAAACTATACCACTAACGCCCCTGATGGATGAATGTGAGACGGAACTCAAATTTTACATCTCAGGCGAAGTCAAAGGTATAACAACACGCGCCACTGATACCATTAAGATATTAAACTTGGGTAATGGCAACAAAGCATTAATCAATAAACGTAAGCAATTGCTTGACGCACTAATTTTTATGCACAGCGAGTCTCCAGAAGAACTGCAATTATTAGATGATGAGTTATTGCAAATACTGATGGAGGAAATCAACCAGCCCCAAGATGGGCAACTTTCAGCATTTGCCCCTATTTTACAAAACATCCTGCGTCAATTCCTAAAAAAATAACATGAACAAAATCGGACAACCAGAACGCCAAACCCAAAACCGCGTCGTGCAAATATTTCAAAACCAACTAAACTACCGCTACTTGGGCAATTGGCAAGATCGTCACAACAATCGCAACATTGAAACCGACATCCTAAAAACTTTCCTGCAAAAAACACAAGATTATAGCGATAAACTGATTGATAAAGCTTGCTATGAACTGGACAAAATAGCCGGCGAACAAAACAAAAGCCTATACGACATTAACAAAGCCGTGTACCGCCTCTTGCGTTATGGCATCAAAGTTAAAGTCAAAGCCGCTGCACATAAAAAAACCGTTTGGCTCATCAATTGGAAAGAGCCATTAAAAAATGACTTTGCTATTGCCCAAGAAGTCACCATAAAAGGAGAAAATACCAAACGCCCCGATATAATCTTATATATTAATGGGATTGCATTGGCTGTGATTGAATTAAAACGCAGCACCGTCTCAGTTTCACAAGGCATCCGTCAAAACTTAGACAACCAAAATTCCAACTTCATCAAAGCGTTTTTTGCCACCCAGCAATTACTCATGGCGGGTAATGATACCCAAGGATTACGCTATGGCACGATTGAAACCCCTGAAAAATACTACCTCACTTGGAAAGAAGAGAGCCACATAGAAAACCCGCTTGATCGCCATATCACCCAAATTTGCAAAAAAGAACGTTTGCTTGAAATCATCCACGATTTTATCGTCTTTGATCGAGGCACTAAAAAATTATGCCGCCCTAACCAATATTTTGGCGTTAAAGCCGCGCAACAAACTATCCAAAAACGAAAAGGCGGCATTATCTGGCACACCCAAGGCAGTGGAAAAAGCCTAACAATGGTTTGGCTCACCAAATGGCTCCGTGAACATATAGAAAATGCGAGACTACTTATCATTACTGATCGTCAAGAACTCGATCAACAAATCGAAAAAGTCTTTAAAGGAATTAACGAAGACATTTATCGCACCAAAAGCGGTAACGACTTAATCACCAAACTCAATGAAACTAATCCTTGGCTACTTTGTTCACTGATTCACAAATTCGGCAAAACTGAAAATTATGACAACTACATTGACGAACTAACAAAAAACCTACCCAAAAACTTTCAAGCCAAAGGCGAACTTTATGTATTTGTAGATGAATGCCACCGTACCCAATCGGGAAAATTACACCAAGCCATGAAGAAAATACTACCTAATGCCGTGCTCATTGGTTTTACCGGTACACCGCTCTTAAAGCAAGACAAACAAAAAAGTATAGAAATCTTTGGCGCTTACATTCACACCTACAAATTTAATGAAGCCGTCGCTGATCAAGTTATATTAGACTTGCGTTACGAAGCCCGAAATATCGACCAAAATATCTCCTCGCCAAAACGTATAGATCAATGGTTTGAAGCCACAACCAAAGGCTTGACAGAGATTGCCAAAACAGAACTCAAAAAACGTTGGGCTACTCTACAAAAAGTATTAAGTTCTGAAGATAGACTCAGCAAAATAGTCAATGACATCCTATTTGATATGGCAACCAAAGATCGTTTACAAAATGGTAGAGGCAATGCCATGCGACGGCAGCATATATCAAGCCTGTAAATACTATGAATTATTTCAAAAAGCCGGATTTAAACAATGTGCAATTATTACCTCTTATAATCCTACCACTAAAGATATCAAAGGAGAAAGCACCGTCTATACCAAAATGCTCAATGGCAAAAGTGCCGCCGATTTTGAGAAGGAGGTAAAAGACAAATTTATAAATGAACCGGCTCAAATGAAATTGCTAATTGTAGTCGACAAACTATTAACCGGCTTTGATGCCCCCTCCGCCACCTATTTATACCTTGATAAAACTATGCGAGATCATAGCCTATTTCAAGCGATTTGTCGCGTCAACCGACTAGATGGAGAAGACAAAGAATATGGCTATATAATTGACTATTGCATTAATAAGAGCTTATGCCAATATTGCCAATGAAATGCAAGCAGCGGGCTACTCAGTCGCAGAAACCGAAACTATAAAAAATGAAGTGATAAATTATACTAATTTACGAGAAGAAATTAAAAAAGCCAGTGGCGATTATATTGACTTAAAAGCCTACGAACCAGACATGCGTCATTTAATCGACACCTACGTCCGTGCTGAAGAAAGCGAAAAAGTTTCGGCATTTGATGACATGACACTGGTTCAAATAATCGTCGAAAAGGGAATAAAAGACGCTATAAAAACCTTACCAAAAGGCATTAGAGCTAACAAAGCCGCCGTTGCCGAAACGATTCAAAATAACCTGCGTAAAGTCATTACAGAGAAAAAACCGACTAATCCCAAATATTTTGAACAAATGTCGGAGCTACTGGACGCGCTCATTAAAGAAAGGCAAGAACAAGCCAAAAGCTATGAAGCCTATTTAGCTGAAATTATAGAACTGGCGAAAAAGATTAATAATCCAGCCAGTACTTATCCAAATTCACTCAACACAAACGCCAAAAGAGCCTTGTATGACAATTTAGATAAAGATGAAAAACTGGCATTAAGCTTAGATACTGAAATTCATTCCACCAAAAAAGATGACTGGAGAGGCAATAAAATCAAAGAACGAGAAATCAAATATACCCTAAAAAAGCACATTCCAGCGGATAAAGTGGATGATATTTTTAAAATTGTAAAAAATCAACAAGAGTATTAGACTTATCCCTTTTTAAACACACAGGGCAACCATAAAGGATTGCCCCTACATTGCGATCCTCTGTAGGGGCAATCCCTTGTGGTTGCCCTTTGTGAAGGAACCTCTCTAAAAAAAAATGATTATTCTCGAACAAGTTTCCAAGCGATTCAAACGCAAACCCGTTTTAGAAAATGTCAGTCTCCAAATTCAGCCCGGAGAACATATTGCCCTAGTCGGCTCCAACGGAGCCGGCAAAACAACATTGATGC
Organism: Candidatus Thiomargarita nelsonii; assembly: GCA_000785145.2. Taxonomy (GTDB): domain Bacteria; phylum Pseudomonadota; class Gammaproteobacteria; order Beggiatoales; family Beggiatoaceae; genus Thiomargarita; species Thiomargarita nelsonii_B. The sequence goes on along the minus strand of JSZA02000056.1, from coordinate 23,456 downwards.
GTTGCCTATTAGGTGAATATTCTTGTGACGGCACAATTAGCATCGGAGGCTTGAATCCACGCCATCATCGGCAAAAGGTACTCGCACGAATAGGTTTTGTGCCACAATTACCGCCCCCATTAAAAATGCCAGTCAAACAACTCATACAATTTGCCGCTGGCGTATGTAACACGGCTCCAAAACAGATAATTGATCTGACTCTACAATTGGGTTTAGATATCCAAACGCTTTTACATCAGCCATTTGTTAAACTATCAGGAGGACAAAAACAAAAATTGTTAATTGCTATCGCCTTGGGGCGTAACAGTGACATCTTAATTATGGACGAACCAGCCGCTAATCTCGATCCAAAGGCGCGGCAAATATTTTTAGAATTACTTCAAGAAAAACAAGAACAAGCGATTACACTCATATCCAGTCATCGCCTAGACGAACTCGCTGCTTTAGTTAATCGGGTGCTGGAATTGGATATGGGCAAAGTTGTTATAGATGAAAAGGTGGAATTGAAAAAATGAAATATTTATTTTACATGTTAAGTGTTGTTACCCTACTTATTAGTTGTAGCAATAATGATACCGGTACCGTAGAAATCAAATGGGATCGGGATAGTTGTGAACGCTGTAAAATGGCCGTTAGCTCACGACATTTTGCCGCTCAAGTTCGTGGTGGTCCCAAAAATAAGGCCTATGTCTTTGATGACTTGGGTTGTGCGCTGCATTGGCTCAACAAACAAACATGGGATAAGACGCCTAAAATCTGGGTAACAGATTATCGCAATGGGCAATGGATAGATGCTCGCACTGCCTATTATGTGCCCGGGCAAATGACTCCGATGGATTTTGATTTCGGTGCCGTCGCGGAACTGGTGGAAGGCAGTGTGGATTTTGCAACGGCTAAAGCTCAAATGTTGGCAAAAAAGCATAAGCCTCATAAACCGCCTCACATTCAATCAACACCTTGAACTGTCAATTTCAATGAAACATTTTTTGCTAACCGCCTTACTAGATATTTCTGAATCCTTGCGGGCACGGTGGTTTTTGCTTTATACCACCGTCTTTGGGGGCATTATTGTACTCCTATTTGTTTTCGGACTAACAGAATCCCGCATTATGGGATTTACTGGTTTAACCCGATTATTGCTAACCTATATACAATTATGTATGGCTATTTTGCCCGTTTTTGTATTAATAAGCACCGTGCGTTCGGTTGCCGGTGACAGAGAAGCGGGAGTATTTGAATATCTACTATCACTACCCGTATCACTATCGGCTTGGTACTGGGGAAAAATGCTCGGACGTTTTTTAGTCATTTTCCTACCCGTTTTTCTAGCCATGGTAGGCGCAGTGATTTGGGCATTATGGCGACAAGTTGCCGTACCTTGGGATAAATCTGTGGCACCAATAAGATTTATCAAGATTTATCCTAACGTCGAAACCGAAATGACAGAATCATCGAAATGAAAAAAAAGTTGAGTTGGTGGCCAGTAGAGTCAGTTGATAGGTTGCTACTTACCACCTCGCATCTTCATGGCAAGGCATATTTTCAACAGGGCGCAAATTATCTCCCAAAGTTTCACGTCCAGCTTCCAGTGCTGCATCACATTCCTCTGGCGTTTTTTGTTCGCGTATCCAATCCGGTATTAAAGAGCGTTTTGCCACGGTATCAACATCAAATCCCCATAACATTGCCATTATTGGCCACAGGAATAATTGGTTTTGCCGGACTTGGTTTTCTAACAAAGGGGGGATTTTTTCCCAACTAAACCACCCTTCTGTTGCTGAGATGATCGCACCAGAAAGAACCGAACGAAAACCCTCTTCTCCATGACCTTTATAGATATGTTGTATGCAATCTCGGTAAAATTGAAAACCCGGGTTTGATGGTTCCAGAGCTATGGCACCAAGATAGCCACCCATAGCAGTTAGTTCTGCAATTGCTCTCAAAGAGGCGGCATCAGAAACATGATTATATCTGTCAGTTCCCAATCCCGCATTGATTAATATCTTTGCTTTGAGATTATCCAATAATGCCACTGTCGTTACTGAAACCGCATCCTCAACAGGGTCCCCCAGACCTTCTTCATCCCCAACCATCAGAGAATCAGAGCCACCATCAACCAGTACGATGGCATCCACTGTGTGCTTTTGGATCAACCATTGATAGAGCTTAGTCAATAACGGAACTGAAAAATAACGAGCATGATAAGCATAGACAAAGTGTGGGGCTTCGTCTGGATAGTGGCGATCCAGAAAGGAACAAACATTTATTTCAGGTGCATAGTAAGGATAAATGGAAATACTGCTAGCCCTAACTCGCTTAGCAATAACGTTACCTTCCTGAAAAATGACTTCCGCATTTTCCTTAATGTATTGTGGATTACCAAAGGAGTAACTGCCAATGACAATTGTTTTCCCCAGTCTCTTGAGTTCTGGGTATAAAATCATACTATGAACAAAATCAAATCCACCGCCACAGCCACATAACATAACAGTGCGGATAGCAGGATCAGATAAGCGTTTGAGAAAAGTAGGAAGATATAAGGATTGATTTATTAATTCGCTTCTTAGTGGTGTCTTTGGTATTGATTTTATGTTCATTTTCTTTATTAATATCCTGAATCAGATTATCACCATGCAACGCTAAACCGGCATAGTTTGTACTTTTTAACATGACAGTTAGCATTAAACACAAAAACCACAAAATTAAAGCCAATCAAAAAATTAAATCTTGACAGACAATAATTATTTGTAGTAATATATTTATGAAACTTATATAAGATTAGCCTCAAAATCTGTTTAAGTTTAATTATATATCTAGTTACAAACATTACCGATATCCAAGGTAATAACAAAGGTGATAGATGGTTTATCACCCCAGGGAGCTTACTCCTTAAACATAACCAAAGCCGGTTTTTGTGGTTTTGGCGTTTTAAAGTAAGAGTCAGCACTTTGTCAAACCATTGGTAACTCTCGATTATTTTTCGGCTGTGAGTGATGATAACTCAGGTTGCCAGTATTTTGGAGTCCAAGATTTATCTTGGACTTGTTTTTTTTGATCTCATCCCTGAAATTATTAAAATAAAATCAACCCAAAATTTGATGAAGGAAAAAAAATCAACCCAAAATTTGATGAAGGAAAATTGTATTTAGGCGCTGTACCCATAGACAAACTCTCAACGGGTTTTGTCTCCATTATCAATTTTTTTCAATAGATTATAGCGGCTTATGGTGGCTGGACAGATGAAAAAGATTTAAGCAATGTTGAGGTTTAATAAAATTGAGCTTTTTGTGTTTTTGGGGTGATTTGAAAAATGGGGGTAAATTTTTAAGTTGAATTGAAGAGGCTAAAATTATGATTTTGGGGGGGGACAAAATATTTTGCTTGACACTATTTCGACAAGAAAGGTATAATGCGCTACAGAACCTCACACAAACAACGTGTGAATTAATTGAAACGGGTGACTCTCCGTCCTACTTACAAAGACAATAGTGAGAGTCACCACCCAACAATTCTGGAGAATTGAAGTGACCAATATACAGCAAACACAATTCAATTGCAACCCCCCACGCCCAAAAAAATATCAAGCCAGTTGCGAGCGGATATCAAACAGGCAGCGCAAACGTCAAAAAGCGATTGAACGTGAGGCGAAAATACAGGAAATTGCTGCTAAAAAGCAGGATATTGAGAATGCCCAAGTTCAGCTTATTGAATGTGAAATAGAACTTTTAGAGGCCCAAAACGCTAAAGATCGTATCCCCGAAGAGGATATGCACGCACGCTTAAAATCTCAATTGCTTATTGATCAAGCGCGTGTCAAAGTTTCTATGGCTAAAGTTGAACTTTGTGACTTAAAAGCCGATTTAAAAGCCATTAAACCTATTGCTCGCTCATCTAAACGCCAAACTCGCTCAAAGCGACTGATAGCTAAACGCCAAGCTCGTATAAATCGACTTAGAGCACAGCGGCGCAAACGTCGAAAGGCGGCGGAACGTGAGGCTGATAAACAAGTTATCGCTGCTAAAAAAATTGAAATTGATAAGGCTAAAGATGTCGTTGATGCGTGTCAATTAGACGTTTTTGCGGCCAAAAACGCTCTCGATGGCATCCCGAAAACCGAGCAAGTCGCACAGCAAAAAGGTCAAGCGGTTATTTACCAAGCACAGGCGGCTCTCGCCACGGCTAAAGCTGAGTTCTGCCAGTTACAAGACGATTTCAAGCCAATTGCACCTCCGTTGTTACTCCTCCCCGCGCCCGCGCCTAAATATCAGAAACCTGTCGAAACGATACAGACACCTGAAGTGATTTATTTGGGTGGCGAGATAGCCCCGGTTCGTCGTCCTATAGGCAAAGTAATTGAACCTAGTCTTGCAGAGCCATTGTCCCATTTTCTTCAGAATCTTGAGAACGCCGAGGCCATGTCAGTCTTAGAAAGGGCGATTTATGTTCAATTTGCACAACTATGGCCAAACCTACCTCCCTATGAAGACAGCGATCTAAAGTGCAAAGTAACAGCAAGTCAATGTTGTGTAACATTCACTTTATTTCATGCCTTTGGGGAGCCCAATGACCCGTTATTTTTTTTGTTCTGTGCCAGGATACAGTTTGAAGACGGTAAGTGGCGTTTGAAAAATCGCGGTCACTATACATTTAACTCTCTCGATCAAGTCAATCTTATGCTGGATTCATGGTGTAATCCTGAGTTTGACTGGGATTTTCACCTTGGAAAAAAAGAAAGCGTGAACTAAAAATAACGAGCATGATAAGCATAGACAAAGTCTCAGGTTGCCAGTATTTTGATTTATCTTGGACTTGTTTTTTTTGAGCTCATCCCTGAAATTATTAAAATCAAATCAACCCAAAATTTGATGAAGGAAAATTGTATTTAGGCGCTGTACCCATAGACAAACTCTCAACGGGTTTTGTCTCCATTATCAATTTTTTTCAATAGATTATAGCGGCTTATGGTGGCTGGACAGATGAAAAAGATTTAAGCAATGTTGAGGGTATGGTATTTATTGATGAGATTGAATCGCATATTCACCCAAAATGGCAGTCTCGTATTATTTCACTGCTTAAAGAGTCATTTCCAAAGACGACTTTTTATATTGCAACCCATTCTCCTGTGATAATTTCTATGGCAGAGGAGGGTGAAGCGTATGAATTGGTGAAAGATGGAAAAAAAGTGACTGCCCATCAATTGGGTAATCCTAAAGAATGGTATCGACGTTTTTGCTCAAGCCTTTCAGGTTGAATTTACCAAGTCAACGGTTGATGAGGGCAGTAGCCTGATTAATAAGCTAAAAGTAATATACCAAGGGCTTCGCGGCGGATTGCCTCGGAAACATGCCGTCTGACCAACGCGGGGGACTCAAAAAATTTGATTCACGAAAGATACAAAAAGGAGAAAACTAATGATTTACAAAGCAATTGATGTCGCAAATTGGTTTATCAATCAATTTGATAAAGAATCTGGTGATGTTATTACTCACTTAAAATTGCAAAAATTACTATATTTTTCCGAAGCTTGGTGTCAAGTTCTGCTTGATAGAGAGCTTTTTTCGGAAAATATGGAAGCATGGTCACATGGTCCTGTCGTTCGTGAAGTTTTTAGTCAATTTAAAAGTTTTGGCTGGAATCCATTGGATGCGACTGATGAAGTCATTGAATTTGATTCAGAAGTTAAAGATGTCTTATTACAAGTTATGGAAACATACGGCAATGTTTCAGCTAAAACTCTGGAGCATTTAACGCACCAAGACATTCCTTGGAATGAAGCACGGGGAGATTTGTCACCAGAAGTTAAGTGTTCAAACCGTATTAGCAAACAATCCCTAAAATCTTTTTTCAATGAAAAATATGGCGATAAATTGTATGGCTAAAAAAAAGAAAATACCTAAAGAGCCTATTCATAAAGAGATTGAAAAAATTACAATAAGAGCTAATCCAAAAGAAATAAAAATACTTAGCTTAGTTGCTCCAGAGATAAAAGAACATTCATCAGCACTGAAACAAAAGCCTTATGTCGCATTAAAATACTATAAAAGTGATTGGCAATGCTTTTCAGAATGGGAATCACAGGAGCTTAAAGAGTTTTCTTCATTTGTTGAACTACTGCAAAGCTATACTTGGGAGCAAGTTTATAATACTGGGAATAAGAAATCTAAACACGGTATTGCATATACAAAATATGAAATAAGCGATATTAAGTCTGAGAGATTCAAAGGAATACTTGAAGAGGTAAAACAAGAAATATCAGAAGATATTAATTTTTTCGAGTTAAGAGTAAATCAAAAAAAACTTAGAGTTCATGGATTTCAATCGCAATCTGTTTTTTTTCTAGTTGCTTTAGATAGAAACCATGAAGTATTTCCGGAATAATTTTTCTCGTTCCAATGCAGATCATGACGCTCCAGCGTCATCAGATATTGCTCTTTTGGGTAAGGAACAAAAATAGACGCTGGAGCGTCTCTTCTGCATTCCAACGCTGGAGCAAGTGTAGGGTGCGTCCTACACACCTTTTTACATAAGCTACATCAAATTGGCTCATAGTCAAATAAAAATTTGTGATGGGCTCAACATGTGCAGTGGATAGTGTTATGTTTATGTGCTGCGATAAGGCAGAAAGAAAGTGAAGACACTGTTGTAATTATAAATATCTTAAAGTTAGATTTAATTTTACTCTGATCCCATTGATTTGTTAACTTTGGAGATTTTTATGAGCCAAGAAGATGCTAAAAAAAATATTAGATCGGTTAAAAAAATATACTGATGAGATTACTTCCAGCAAAGAAAAAGCCCTTAAAGCTTTGATTGATGCTGGTCTTGTGACCGCATATGGTCAGCCAACCGATTTATACAAGAACTAAACAAAATGTACAAACATTATCCATAGTTAATTTTTAATTTATTTAGTCCATCTTTTATCCGAGAAAAATGTTTTTCCCATTGAGATATTCTGCTATTATGCATAGAGAGTGTATCGAATATCCCATCGTCGAACTTGAATCCGCAGTCGGTTATGGGGATTGATGCGGTGGATGTGGGGGTTAGGTGGGTGTTGATGTGTGTTTTCATCATTTATGATTTGTTAGGGTTTCTCTAGTATAAATAAACTTATATAGGTTAATTGTGAATAAGACAATAATAGAGCGGACAGAAGATAAAGAATTAATTGCATCCTATCTAGATATTAGAGAAGAAGTATTCCTAAAAGATACTGGCTCAACTTCATATTATGGCAATAATAAATACAACAATAAACATGATAAATCTTCTATTTTTATAATTGCTCGTAATGGTGATCAAGTTATTGGTGGCATTAGGATAGTAATCCCAAACGAAGCAAATGATTACAAGCTTCCAATGGAAGAGGAATTGCTTTAAATACGAGGAGATACCCAAAAGCCATTCACTATTAAAAGTGCTTTACCACATTTAGAAGATAGATTAAATAGAGATATTTTATATGGAGAATTAGGAGCGGCATGTATTGATAAAAAAAATAGAGGAACCGGATTAGGATCTGCAATTGCAACGAAAATGTATATTGAGGGTGCTCATGTCTAGCACACAATTTCTTGGTCATCTTTGGCCATTCTTATCCATTTTGGCTAATAAATTTGGTGATTAAAAAAAATAAGTTTGACATTTTTTTTTAGAATCCTATAATAAAAAAAATTGGTTTTGTGCGGCGGAATAAAAAAAATGGAGCTATAAAATGAAAAAAGCTAAAAAAGTGACGAGAATTGCTTATGCTGATGACCTTAATCAAGCAAAATATGACGCATTAGATAAAATAGCTTTCGAGGCAAAAGTTTTCGCGGTACTTATGCGAAAACTTTTGCCTCGAAAACATTGCGGTTCTATTCGTACAGAAGTCTGGCGCAATTATGGCTCAGTTGGCGGGCTTGGTGCCAAGTTCCGTCCGGTGCGTGATGGGTGGATAGCCGATAAACACGTATCGATATTACCACAAAGGATATGGCGAGCTACGTTATCCGATACTTTAGATGATGTAAAAGCGTCTCTCGAAGCCGCCAAAGAAAAAGTTGTACGCCACATTTTTAGAAATCTTGATGACAAGGATAAGCGTAAAGACTTATTTCAAAAGCTAAAAAATGATTCCGTTTGGGTCAAGGATTCCTATTTGCGCCGATTAATGCGAAAATCCGTTTAGGAAACAGGGAAAGAATCATACTTTTAATCAAATTGTATTGGAATCTGGTAGCTATAAGTGTTTTTCACATAATGGTAAAAATTACATTGAAGTCATTAGCTTAAAAAGAGGGAAGCGCATTGCTATTCCTATAGGAACCAATTACTCCATAACGGGACAAATTCGATTAATTCTGCGTGATGGGCAAGTTGAAATTCATTATACGATAGATAACACTGATGACCGTGCTTGTGGCAATAAGGAAATTGGCATAGATAAGGGTTATACTGAAGTTTTTGTTGATTCAGAAGGTGAATTTTATGGTAAAGGTTTTGGTGATGTTTTATCAAAAGAATCCGATTCTTTGAAGAAAAAATACCAAAGGCGCAACAAAATAAAAGCGATTTTGAACAAAGTTGAGCAAAAGAATCCTAAAAAAGCTAAAAGAATACGGAAAAACAATCTTGGCATAAAGAAGCTGTCGAGACGAAAAAAGAAGCAGACTGCGGCGGTTAAAACGATTGTTTTTACGGCAGTTAATCGTGTGGTTGATAAGGCAAAAACTCTTGCTTGTGAAGACTTAACTAAAACTTTTAAGTCAAGAATTTATGGTAAGAATACCAATCGTCGTTTGAGCGGTTGGCTCAAAGGATTAATGGCTTCGGCCATTGAAATAGTGGCTTCCCGAAGAGGTTCTAGGGTAAAGTTGGTCAATGCGGCATACACTTCTCAAATGTGTTCAAAGTGTGGTTGTCTCGGCAAGCGTACTGGGGATAAATTTCATTGTGCCTCCGGGTGCGGGGCGGTTATGCAAGCGGATCAAAACGCCGCGGTCAATGTTCTAGCGAGGTTACACGATAAGGAGCTGCATCGGTGGCTTCCCTTTTCGAGGGTGAAGCAAATCTTGCTAGAGCGTTGTCGCCGATCGGATGAGACAGCCCATCCAGAACTCTAGTTGCACCCACGGGGGTATCAACAGAGAGTGAATTATCATGGAAACTTTCACCTATCTTTGATAGGTGTCCAAGAATGGCCAAGAAAAAAGAAGCTGTAAAGATAGCCGACGAATATGGATTAAGCTTTTTAATGGCTGATGCAAATTTTAATAATGCATTACGATTGGACCGCATATACAAAAGATCATCAAGAGAAGGATTTACAGTAAATTGCATTACTAGAAGTGATATTGAGATAGAACATAACAATTCATCTGACGGAGCAACATTATTAATGATAATCTCTGCATCAACTGATATTAACCTCTTACCTGATGAAATTAAAAAAGAAGATATTGACAAGAAATTAAAAGAAATGGCAAGATCAAGGCGTTTTCTTAATGCTAAAAAAAATAGCTCGCGTAGCCTGGATATCATTCCGGGTGCGTACTCCGCACAAATAAAGTCACGTATAATTAATCTACACCGACAAAAAAGTGCGTCGGACGCACCCTACTTGCTAAAGCATTGGACTCCAACAGTCAAAAAAAAAACGTAGAACTAAGAGTAACATAACAGTGCGGATAGCGGGATCAGCACTTTGTCAAACCATTGGTAACTCAGGTTTGGAGTCCAAGATTTATCTTGGACTTGTCTTTTTTGAACTCATCCCTAAAATTTTTAAAATAAAACTTTGGCTTAAATCAAATTTTAAGGAGCTATCCATGATTTATCATTTTCTAGCAGAACAAACAGAAGCTGGATTAGACTTTGATATAAATCTTGACAAAGATAAAAGAGTCTATTGTTTATTGGTGACAACGCGGTAGGTAAAACTAATTTACTTGAAAATATGGCAAGAGCATTGCTTTATTGTCATAGTTTATTAAGTCAATCAAATACTCAGAAGTATTCAGGTATTTAAAAAAAAATTATATTAATGATGTCATAAAGAACTTTGAATTGCGATTAGCCACAGTGCTTAGTCTCAATCAAAGCACAATCAAAAACAATCAAAACCCTCCGAACAATCGTCATCTGACTATTGACAAACCACTCGTCTTTGTTGGTGCAAAAAATAGAGGATATACCAAAAATATCGACAAAAATCATATTACCATTTTGGGTGAACTTTTATATAACATTACATGGAAAAGAATATGTTTGTTTAAAGTTTTATCAATATTGGTTAAAAGAAAAAGAAGAGGGTAGAATTGATAGAGTTTAAACATTAGCCATAATACCTAAACCAAAAGCGGAAAGTTGTGGAATAATTCGGGTTATCCAGTCACGTCTAATTGATCTATACCGACAAAAAGGTGCGTAGGACGCACCCTACACTTGCTTTTGGAGGAGTTGAAGAATATCATGGCAGTTTATGCAGAGACGGGGTAATCCTTTATGGTTGCCCTTATCTATGCCGGCCTCAATCCGTTTAAAAAACGATTGTCACGGTGCTCTGCCACAGTCAGTGGATCATTAATGCATTTGAGTTCAAGGGCATTAAGAACGTCCTCATCACGCTCCGACGGGGAAGGAGCGGGCGGCACAATATTTGACTAAGCACTTTTTACAAGGACCACAACGCCGTTTTTCGCTCTGGCCGAAAAAATCAGGAGGGCACACCATCCTTTTTTGGCGTGCAGTAAGCGATTGCCACCAAGGCGCCTGTTTTGGGTCATCAAAAACCCTGCCGCGCAACTCGTATGACGGCATAATTACAGAACTATCAGGTAATTTTTTTAAACTTGGGTCATCCATGTTTACAACCATATAACAAATGCGTAGTCCAAACTTATTAGCAATAGCGATAGCGCGATTAATATTAATTTCATCCGCAGACAAATTGACTGTAAGATTAGGCACCCACATAAGCGGAAGGGCATAATCAAATGATCGCGTATAAATCCAAAATGGTACCAGGCGTGCCAATACGCACACAGATTCAATAAATTTCGCGTGTGCTTGCGAAATTATATCGCCGGACACATGCCAACGAAATCCATCGGGGCACCTTCTAACAATCCAATAAGCAAAAGCTTCAGCAACAATTTTCATATAATCATGATTTTCAAGAATCTCTCGAAGTGCTTTGCTGTTTGCTTCATACGCTTCATAAATTTCAGGTTCTGCTTTTTTTAAGCCATGGACATAACACTCTCTTTTACATGTACTAGTCGCAAACGGACAATCTGCGATCTGCCGCAACGAAAACGAGTTGGGAACAGGGTTTTCAAACGTTCCGTTGCCTGCTGTTATTTTACCGTTGCCGTCAAAGAAAAAAGTAAAACTCTTTGTTTTTGACACTGCAATATTCATGCTTTCTAAAACAAACTTGGTTGCCATTTTTAGCCCCCTTTCTTTTAATGCACAACAAAAATTGGCTGCCAAACTAATTGTTGTACTTACACATAGAATAGATCGTTCTGGGTGTGTTATAGCCACCTTTTTAGGTCGAGCGTGTTTAAAGGCGAGAGGGTGCGTAGGACGCACCCTACACTTGCTTTGGCAAAATGTCCGGCTTCTCCTTGGGTGAGCGCGTTGATTCTTTCGCAACATTTTAGAAGTGATACAGAGATTGGCAGCACCAGGATGTCCTAGCCGTCGCCATGAGGACTTGCCCGCCCCTGTTTTCAATATATCCCCGCAGTGACGCAAACGTCCCTCCCATCGTTAGGGTATCTTATTCTTTCCTTGAGCTTCCTTCACCAATTCAAACGCTGCTTCTAAATCAGCCCCATTTTGCTAAATAGTTTGGATGGTTTGAAGCCGTACCCAGTGGAGTCATAATATGTACGGGTGGGAAATTCTCCCATGGTGTTCGATTAGTCATGTTTTTATAAAAGAAATATCAGAAAATTTAAGAAATCCTATTTTTTGGAAAAATAGGATTTCTAAAAACGGAACAAAACCAGCTTGAATGATCCAGTCTATAACCGCTCATCCTCCGGCAAATTACCATACCAAAGCAACGCCCATTCATGGGCTTGAATCCCACTACGATTAAGCATTCCGCTGCGTAAATCAGTCAGCACCCCCCCTTTACCATCATCAGCCGGGAGCGCATAGCTACGAATAATATTCAATGTCCCCGTTTCAACCGGATTCAAGCTGACTTGGATAGGCAACGCATTTTCATTGGGCGGATGAAATAAATGAATACCCTCTTCGCCGCCTAATAAGGTTTGTAAACGTGGACCCTTCACTTGTAGATGACGAAAATCTTGTCCGGTTGGTGCTAAACGCCTAGTATCTATCCCTAGATAAATCAAAGTTTTTTCATAGCAATCTAACAAATAATCTAATTCTTTATCACCACAACCATGTACACGCGAATGCAGCGTTAATTTCAAATTATCTTGTTGATTCAATTCCAGTCCACGACAGAAAAAACATAAAAAACTTGAAGACATTAATAAATTAAACCAATTAGATTGATGCTCTTTAATCAATTTGGGGGCTTGCACATACATTTCTTCTAAATAATCACGAATATCTTGAAGCGCATAAAAATCGCCACTATTAATTGTATAACAGTCATAGGACCAACGAAAATAGACACGCGCTTGTTGTATTCTACTGGAAAAACGTGTTTCAGTCGGATCACGCGCCGTTTCCATTGCCCAAAGCATCTCATCCAATTCTTCTTTCACATCAAAAACGGATTCTTGCATCGTCAACAACAAGCGCTGCTCATCGCTAGTGGCGTTTAGCTCAAGTGCTTGAGCATCCCGCAAGGCATAAAGCCGCTCTCGTAAATCCGTCACAAAATCCAAAAGACGACTGACACTTTCCAATGTCAGAGATTGTTCACTCAAGTGAACGGCATTTTTTTCTGTGGGGATCAAGGCGGTGATGCTTGGCTGTAAACGCTTGTTAACCCAATTAATATCCAAAATAATCGGCTGCGTTGCCTTGAGCTTGACTAACTGTGTCGCCGCTAATGTCGTTAAATCGCGCTCAATTGCCCGTTTAAGGGCGCGTCCGCCCAAAAGCGCATCAAATCCCTGTTGTGCGACTTTCACCAAGGCACTTTCAGAGATATTCAAAATGGTTGTCCGCCGCACAAAACCATCCCGTTGTAATAAACCATCTAATTGTAAACGAGTGATGGCAACCGCATCTTGTAATTCTAAGGATTTAAAGACCACAATGCGATCAATACGATTTAACAATTCTGGGCGAAAAAAATCTTCAACGGCGGCGCGATAGCTAGTGGCTTGATTTTGCACATCCCTTTCGGCAAAACCGAGACGGCGGCTGGCTTGTTCCGCCCCTAAATTTGAGGTCAATATTATAATAGTATTAGTAAAATCTGTGGTACGTCCCAAAGCATCGGTGAGCCGCCCTTCTCCCAATACTTGCAACAATAAATCATGTATCGCCGGATGCGCTTTTTCGATTTCATCCAATAACAAAATAGAAAAAGGCTGATGACGTATTTGTGTCGTCAACAAACCATCTGGTCGTCCCCAACTGCCAATCAAGCGCCCAACATCCGCCTCAGTGACAAATTCGTTCATATCCAAGCGTATCAATTGCGATTCATCACTAAATAAATAATGGGTCAAAACCTTAGCCGCTTGTGTTTTGCCAACGCCAGTGGGACCAATGAAAAGTAAAGTGGCCATAGGTTTTTTAGGGTCTTGTAATCCCGCCTTGACAGTTTGTACCACATTGACTAAACACTCAACCGCCTCGGCTTGACCAATCAGTTGGGCACAAAGGGCTTGTTGAACTTCCTCTTTGCGTAAGGTTTTTTGACGATCAAGTAAATCGCTACTGATATGACTGATTTCGCTAATCGCCGCTTCAACTTGTGCCACATCAATCTTGCCATGACGATGTTTAGCGGCAAGTCGCTCAAGAAAATTGACAACATTGCCGGGCATCGCACTGCCCCGTAGCAGTGAATGTGTCAAAGCAAAAACACGCTCCATTGCATCAATATCAATTTCGCATTCATGTAAACTCTCCAAACGAGCCCGCTCTTTAACCGCAATACGGGCGGTATCTTCTACAGTTGGCTCATTAAGACGAAAAACTTGACATAAATCAGCAAAACGACGATCAGTTTCCATCACGACGTTCCACTCTTCTGGACTGGCTTCTGCAATCAAAGTCAACGCCCGTTTTTCTAAATAAGGTTTGAGCACATCACTGAGGGTGAGCGAATTTTGGGCACTTTTACCAATACGAAATAAGGCCACTAAATTATCGACAAACAGGTGGGCACGAGTTTTTTTCTGATGAGATTTGATAACATATTCTAAAATGGATTCAAAGCGTCGCTGCCATTGCCCGACAATGCTCATACCAGCAATCACCCGGTTGGGATCGATATGCCAAATAGTTGCGGGACGGGGTTTATTCTCCATTTCCTGGAGATAACGATAAAAAGTTTCATGCAGCAAACTGGTGCGCCCACAGCCGGGTGGTCCGATGATAACCACTGCCGTCATCGTTGAGCCGAAAATGATTTTGCCAAGCCTTGTCACAAAAGCGTCACGTAACGAGGCGCGTTGTAATCGGTTAGGATAATCGTCGCGCAAATTGGTGCCCACCCGCGCCAATTCAACAGCCCCAGAAAAATTGTCTTGCTGACCCGCTAAGGAGGCAAACCATGCATCAAGCTGTTGTTCAAAAGGAAATTTGGCACGCTTAACGTTGACTTGCAGAGAAATGCTTGTCACAAATTGCCCATTGCTCGCATAATAATGATCGGGAGAAAAATCGCTGGCTTTTTTGCGCCGCTCCTGCATTTGTTCATGCAGAATGGCCGTCAATTGTTCTGTTATACTACCATGCTCTAACAGCTTATCACTGATAATGGCAAACAAATTGTCAAACTGAGGCAAACAAACGAATTGATGACCTTTTAGGAAAAAACGCGCAACGGCAAAATCACCAAAGACCATGTAGGGTCCAAGGGTAAAACAGAGTTTTTTAAGTTCAAACTTTAAATTAGGATTAAAGGCAAACCATAATAAATCATCAATCGTCCCGCGTTCCATTTCAAAGCCCCGAAACTGTCTGCGTACATCTCTGATGAGTAAATCCACCGCATCACGAAAACGCTTAGCTGTTCGGCTTGGGCTCTCTGAAAATAAAGGGCGTAGGTGATAGCCTTCTTTTGAAGGTGTGACTAGGACTGGGAATTCTAGGGGGATTGTGGGCATGAAGGTGTTTGTTTATATAATAATGTACTACAACTGTTTTTATATGATAGCATAGTTGCTATGTGAGGATAAATAATGAAATACACTTTATTAGGCAATACCGATCTCAAAATCAGTCGTATTTGCTTAGGGACGATGACTTGGGGAGAACAAAATACAGAAGAGCAGGCACACGAGCAACTGGATTATGCCCTCAATCAAGGCATTAATTTTATTGATACAGCCGAAATGTACTCTGTGCCACCGCGACCAGAAACTTATGGCTTAACAGAAACCTATATTGGCACTTGGCTCAAAAAACGCGCCGATCGAGACAAAATCATTTTGGCAACAAAAGTCGCAGGCCCAGGTGAAATAGCCAGCCATGTCCGAGGCGGACCACGCCTCAATCGTGATAATATTCGTCAAGCCATTGAGGACAGTTTGCAACGCTTACAAACGGATTATATTGATCTTTACCAAATTCATTGGCCAGATCGTAGCAGCAATTTTTTTGGGCAACTGGGTTATACTCACAATGAGGATGAAGAAAGCACGCCTATTGAAGAAACATTAGCGGCATTAAGTGAATTAGTCAAGGAAGGTAAAATACGTTATGTGGGGGTTTCTAATGAAAGCCCTTGGGGTGTGATGACTTATTTAAAACTTGCAAAATTATACAATCACCCTAAAATAGTCACTATCCAAAATCCTTATAATCTATTAAACCGGACTTATGAGATTGGATTGGCAGAAATTTCGCACCGTGAGCAGGTAGGATTATTGGCATACTCTCCCCTAGCGTTTGGCGTGTTATCGGGTAAATATTTAGGTGGCGCACGTCCCGCTGGTGCCAGAATCAGCTTATTTGAACGCTTTGATCGTTATACTAAAAATGATTATGCTATCAAAGCGACTGAGGCGTATGTGCAATTGGCTCAAAAACACGGACTTGAGCCGGCACAAATGGCTTTAGCCTACGTTAATAGTCGTTCTTTTCTGAGTAGTAATATTATTGGTGCGACGACAATGGCGCAATTGAAAACGGATATTGCGAGTATTAATTTAGAATTGGATGAGGAGGTACTGGAAGCTATCGAGGCGATCCATCAACAACATCCTAATCCTTGTCCCTAATAATCGAAGACTCGGTAATATGCAATCAAGAAGAACTGTAGAAATTTGGGTCGGTATCTTTATAGCCTTAGGCTTTGCCGCCTTATTAATGTTATCAATGAAAGTCAGTCATCTAGGCAATGTATTCGCTAAAGAAGGCTATTCTGTGATAGCCAAATTTGACAATATTGGTGGTTTGAAAGTCAAATCGGCTGTGAAAATGGGTGGCGTGCGTATCGGTAGAGTGGCTAATATTCGTTTTGATGACGAAACCTATCAAGCCGTTGCCACTCTGCACATTGAGCCCCAATATCGTAAAATCCCGATAGACACATCCGCCAGTATTTTGACGGCAGGATTGCTCGGTGAGCAATATATTGGTTTAGAAGCGGGCGCGGAAGATATCTATTTGGAGAATAACAATCAATTAGACCCAGGACTCGCACAATCAGCCGTGATTTTGGAAAAATTAATTGGACAGTTATTGTATAGTATGGCAACCAATAGCACAGAGTGACACTTAACTCAAGAGGAAAACCTTAATGAGACAATTCATTCGATTGACAATGATTGCCCTGTTGATGGCAGGGACGCTTAACGCCTGGGCGGCGGATTATGGTGAGGCAAAAGCCTTGATCGAGGACTCCATCAATGAAGGCTTGAAAACCTTCAAAGCTGATCCCAGTCAAGCCTATAAATTGGTTGATAAGGTGGTATTACCCCTTTTTGATTTCGTTAAAATGTCGAAACTGGTACTGGGGAGAAATTGGCGAAAGGCTACGCGTGAACAAAAGAAACGCTTTGTCATAGAATTTCGGGCTTTGTTAGTACGCACTTACACAACCGCTTTGGTAAAAAGGGCGAAAACCGATATTAAGGTATCGGTATCCTACGAGAAACCTATAAATGTGAGAAGAAGAGGTTGCTCAGATTGCATCATCCTGAAAACCCATGTGAAACTGAGCGGGAAACGACCCGTTAATGTTGATTATGCCATGTATCCTAAAAAGGGCAAATGGAAGGTGTACAATGTCAGCGTTGGCGGTGTCAGTTTGGTAACCACTTATCGTAATGAGTTTAAAAACGATGTTAGAACCAAAGGCATCAACGGCTTGATTAACAAAATCAAAAAACAAAATCGGAAAAAATCGTGAGCCAAATTATTGTGGAAGATGCCAACACTTGGCGGGTGTCGGGAGAGTTAAACTTTGCCACTGTTGGCGCATTATCAACTGAATTTACCCAACCTCCCAAAGTGGTGGACTTATGTGACGTTACCCGTACCGATAGTGCAGGATTAGCCTTATTGATTGAATGGCGTCGCTCCGAGGCACCTATCACTTTTCGCAATATGCCTGCCCAAATGCTCAATCTTGCTACCGTCTGCGGTGTGCAAGATATGCTTTCTTCATAACAAAACTTATTTTGGAGTCCAAGATTTATCTTGGACGCCTCCCTAAAACCTTATGGTTGCTGTTAACTTCTCAAAAGTGCATAAGCACTATGGCAATTTACAAGCCCTCCGTGGTGTCGATTTTGAAATACCCAAAGGCAGTTTTTTTGGTTTACTTGGACCGAATGGAGCTGGAAAATCCACTTTAATCAATATCATGGCAGGATTAGTCCGCGCCACCCAAGGCAATGTGCGTATTTTGGGTTATGATGTACGCCATCAGTGGCGACAGGCACGACAGGCTTTGGGAGTTGTTCCCCAAGAATTAGCTATTGATCCGTTTTTCACTGTCAGAGAAATACTCCGACTACAATCAGGCTATTTTGGACATGGGCGAGAAAATCAAGCCTGGCTCGACGAATTACTAGAGACGCTCAGCCTCAGCGATAAAGCGAATACCAATTCGCAACAACTCTCTGGCGGCATGAAGCGGCGGGTATTGATTGCCCAAGCCCTTGTACATAAACCGCCTGTTGTCGTGCTAGATGAGCCCACGGCGGGGGTAGATGTCGAATTACGCCAAGCATTATGGTCATTTACCAAGCAGTTGCATAAAAACGGTCACACGATTATCTTGACGACGCATTATCTCGAAGAAGCCGAAAGTCTCTGTGATCAAATTGCCATTTTAAATCACGGACAATTAATTGCCCTCGACACTAAAAACGCCTTATTAGCGCGTTACCCTTACCGTTTATTACGCCTTAGTCTTAGCAATCCTGATGTGATTTTACCGAGTGCTTTGCAAGACAAAGTGCAATCTTTTGTAAAAAGTGAATTAGTTTTACGCTTGCATCGTGATAATGATCAAATCGGTGCCATCTTAGATAGTTTACGCGCTGCCAATATTCAATTTGTTGATTTGCACACTGAAGAGCCGGGCTTAGAAGAAGTCTTTGTGAGTTTGACTAGTGGTGCAAGGCGTACCTAGCACAGCGAGGACGAAAATGAATACACAACTTGTCGCAAACGTATCTCTCAAAGAACAGATTGTCCAAACACTTGATAGTTTGAATAAAGCGCAACTTCAGCAACTTTTTGAATATCTCTCATTTCTGAAATTTCGCGTTCGCTTGAACAACATAATGCCGTCTTTCGATGAAACGAAACTTGCCACACTCTATGCCGAATTTGCAGAGGAAGATCGCAAACTTGCTGAAGAAGGAATGGATGAATACAGTGCTGGATTACTCAAGGAGGATACAAAATGACAATCAAACGAGGGGATATTTGGTTAGCGGACTTAAATCCCGTTCGTGGTTCTGAACAAGCTGGCACACGGCCAGTACTTATTTTTCAAAACGATGCTGTTAACCAATTTACCACAACGGTACTTGCTATTCCACTGACGACAAATTTGCGCCGCGCTTTGTTGCCTTCGTGTATCCAAATTTCCAAAGGAGAAGGTGGACTTATCAGTGACTCTGTTGCTTTGTGTCACCAACTGCGTACACTGGATAAAACACGATTACAACACAAAATTGGAGCCATTACTCAACAAACCATCGCGGCAGTTGAGAATTGTGTACTATTCACATTGGGAGTAGTTTAAGTGTCGCAAACCTATCTCTCAAAGAACAGATTGTCCAAACACTTGATAGTTTGAATAAAGCTGACTATGGCAACATTGGATTGTACAAAGGAGCAAACATGAACTGGTACGGCTTATACACCTTATTTAGCAAAGAAGTCTGGCGTTTTTTAAAAGTAGGTGTTCAAACGATTCTTACGCCCGTCATCACGGTATTATTATATTTACTGGTATTTGCCTCGGTACTATCAGAGCATGTCGAAGTCTATGAAGGTGTGAACTATACCGCCTTTCTGATACCCGGCTTGATTATGATGTCTATTATTCAAAATGCCTTTGCCAATAGCTCCTCCAGCTTATTTCAATCGAAAATGACAGGTAGTCTCGTCTTTATGCTATTGCCACCATTATCAAGTTTAGAATTTTATCTCGCTTTTGTAGGTGCCGCCGTATTGCGAGGATTATTAGTCGGCTTGGGCGTGTGGATAGCAACGTGGTGGTTTGTCGAATTGCCGATTTACAATGTATGGGTATTATTTATTTTTTCTGTCTTAGGCAGTGCCGTTTTAGGCGCACTGGGGCTGATTGCCTCACAATCGGCAGAAAAATGGGATCATATTTCCGCCTTTCAGAACTTTCTCATTTTGCCTTTGACATTTTTAAGTGGCGTATTTTATCGAATAGACAGCTTGCCCGATTTTTGGGAAAAAGCTTCTTATTACAATCCATTTTTTTACATGATTGACGGATTTCGTTATGGCTTTTTTGGCGTATCGGAGATCAACATTGCTCTCAGTTTGATGATTGTCAGCCTATTTTTATTTATTGTTAGTGCGTTTGGTTTATGGTTATTGCACATAGGCTATAGAATTCGGCATTAATTTATTTATTTTGGAGTCCAAGATTTATCTTGGACCGTCCAAGATAAATCTTGGACTCCTACATGGAAAAAAAATGTCCAAACAATTAGATAAGATTTTAGTCATAGACGTAGAAGCAACCTGCTGGAAAGGTAAAATCCCTCAAGGACAAAAAAATGAAATTATAGAAATCGGGATTTGTGTTTTAGACACTGCCAGCGGAGAAAGAGTTGCCACCGATAGTCTCCTTGTCAAACCCAACTCAGAAATCAGTGAATTTTGCACCGAATTAACGACACTGACTCAAGCGGAGATTGAAAAAAAAGGCATTTCTTTTAAAGAAGCCTGTAAAGTTTTGAAAAATAAATATTTATCTCAACAATACACTTGGGCAAGTTATGGTGACTATGACAGAAGACAATTCGAGCGGGAATGTCAAGAAAAAACAATCGGCTATCCTTTTGGCACAAGCCACATTAATATCAAAAATCTATTAGCACTCACCCAAAATTGGAAAAGAGAAGTGGGGATGGCAACTGCCTTGGAAAAATTAGATATTCCCTTAGAAGGCACTCATCACCGAGGCGTAGATGATGCTTGGAATATTGCGAAGATTTTGGCTTGGCTTTTAAAAGCCAGTCCTTATAGCTCTCTGTGAGTGAAAGCTCATGTTGGGTGGTGGTCAGTGTGCTATTGTTAACTTTTGTTAACATAAATTTGAAACTTGGTCTGCTGAGCGTTTTTACGCTGAAAGATCATCTTGAGGCTGGTGATTTAATCCATGTCCTGATCTTGAATTAATTGAGTTCACTTATTTATGAGGGTATAAGTTATGAAAAATAAATTTGCTAAGTTATGATCCGAACTTTTTAGCCTACAAGCCCTATCTCAAGCGATTGTGCCCGACAGCGGTAGAATTAGCCGTACACTTAGCGATGCAGGCACAGTCCAATCCCCGCACTGAGTTTGAAGTTTTGGTCATACAGCAGAAGAAACCCATCGGTATCATTGGCTTATCTAGTATTGATGAATTTAACCAAAAAGCGGAATTTTCAGCGGGTTTTATAAGTCAATGCCATTAAGTTAAGGATTTTTTGTAGGGTGGGTAGAGCGAAACCCACCATTGTTAAAAATTTCAACGAGTTGGTGGGTGCAGCGAAGCTCTACCCACCCGACAAAAAAGCTTAACTTAATGGCATTGGTTTTATAAGTGGGTATGGCACTCGATGTATTTGGGAAGCAATTCATGCCAGCATCGCGCTCAGTTTTACCCATTTTAAGTTGCACAAATTGATTTGTTATGTGACAGAGCATAATCATCAAGTACTCAAAATAATGCAGCGTTACGGCTTCATACATGAGGGCTATTTTAAGGAAGAAATATTGGTCGATGATAATCAGCGGCTCGATTTACACCGTTTCGCGTTATTGCACCGCGATTGGCAGCAACATCCTTTGTATCAACGGTTTAAGCGTATTGCGCCAATTTCATTAAGGGCAACCATAAAGGATTGCCCCTACGTTTTTTTGCTGACCAGAGGAGCGGGAAATCCGCGTAATGAACGAAACAACTGATCTCACTTTATTTTTTTGTCCGGTTTGTAGGGGCAATCCCTTGTGGTTGCCCTTAATTTAATGGCATTGGCTTTATATGTTCATGAAAAAAGAAACTATTCTTGTTTTTGCCCCCCATCCTGATGACGAAATTTTAGGCTGTGGCGCCTATATCGCCAAACGACGAGCGGAAGGTGCTTTAAAACGGCTACTTGAAACTTGGACTTTGTTACCCTATATTGGACATTATGTCCCAAAAATATCGTCCACACGAATTTGCAAATAAAGTAGGTGTTTCAACTAGAACACTAAGAAGATGGGATGCTTCAGGTAAATTAATTGCCAAACGCACCGTATCAAATCATCGTTATTATGATGAAACAGACATACATAAACTATTTAACATTAAAGAAGAAGATAGAAAAACAATTGTTTATTGTCGTGTTTCAAGTGCAGGACAAAAGAATGACTTAAAATCTCAAATAGAAGCAATGGAACAATTTTGTTTATCATCAGGCATAACTGTTGATGAATGGATACAAGAAATAGGTGGGGGAATGAACTTTAAACGTAAAAAGTTTTTGTCGCTTATGTATCGTATCCAGATGGGAGAAATTAGAAAATTACTTATCGCACATAAAGATAGGCTATGTAGATTTGGTTTTGATTATTTTGAATGGATGGCAAAAGAAAACCATTGCGAGATTGTTATTGTCAATCAAGAATCACTAAGTCCACAACAAGAAATGGTAGAAGATTTAATGGCAATTATTCATACATTTTCCTGCCGTTTATATGGGTTAAGGAAATACAAAAAGAATCTGAAAAAAGCAATAACCAATGAAAATAATTAGACGTTTATAAAAACGTTACTAACTATAATGAAGGTAAATATAAATAACTAAAATAAGTCAAGTGTTTAAATAAAATGGTTTCTTAAGTTTAGTATTTTTATGGTTCAATAATGCAAAATGAAAAAAGCTAAAAAAGTCACTAGAATTGCGTACAGCGATGACCTTAACCAAGCTAAATACGACGCGCTAAACGAAATCGCTAAACGGTGTGGTTCGATTCGCACCGAAGTCTGGCGCAACTTTGGGAGTGTCAGCGGGCTTTCCGCCCGTTTTCGTCCTGTACGTGACGGATGGATTGCTGAGGGACACATCAAAAACTTACCACAAAGAAACGAAGTAACGGAGCGAAGCGGAGTAATTTGGCGTGCTACTTTATCAGATACGTTAGATGATGTCAAAGCCAATCGAGAAGCAGCTAAAGAAAAAGTCATTCGTCATATTTTCAGAAATGTGGATGATAAGGATAAACGTAAGGAATTATTTAAAAAGCTTAAAAATGATGCGGTTTGGGTCAATAACTCATATTTGCGTCGCCTCATGCGTCAACCGTTTAGGAAACAGGGTAAAAATCATGCTTTTAATCAAATTGTCTTGGAATCTGGTAGCTATAAGTGTTTTTCACATAATGGTAAAAATTACATTGAAGTCATTGGCTTAAAAAGAGGGAAGCGCATTGCTATTCCTGTAGCAACCAATTACTCCATAACGGGACAAATTCGATTAATTTTGCGTGAAGGTCAAGTTGAAATTCATTATACAATAGACAACACTGATGACCGTGCTTGTGGCAATAAGGAAATTGGCATAGATAAGGGTTATACTGAAGTTTTTGTTGATTCA
>JSZA02000048.1 GCA_000785145.2 Candidatus Thiomargarita nelsonii | reverse complement strand
ACTGAGAATTCTGAAATGGCCAAAACAAAAACTAAAATAAAAGACGAAATGAGCGCTGGTTTAATTAAAGGGAAAGACAATTTTTAGAATGATTTGAGAATAAGTTGCCATCATTAATCCCGCTTCTTCAAACCGAGCGCTTAAATTGGTCAAACGGCTTGAAATAATAATCATTGAGAGCGTTAAAACAAAAACCACTCCGAACGGACTGTAAATAAATGATTTTCCCTTGATTATCTTTGAAACCGGTCCTTTAATTCAATGCCATTAAGTTAAGAAATATTGTAGGGTGGGTAGAGCGAAACCCACCATTGTTATAAAAATAATTATTGTCTGTCAAGATTTAATTGCTAATTTGTAAACCAGATTCACAATGAGTCATTGTTCCCAAGGTTTCTAAGAGGATTGTAGTGTGTGTTGAGACAATGCCATTGGCGTAGGGGCGATAAATCACGGTCCATGTAGGGGCAATCCTTTATGGTTGCCCCTGTTAGGGGATGGCATTGGTGTGTTGAGAGAGTGATGGTGTTTTTT
The DNA here is from genome assembly GCA_000785145.2 of Candidatus Thiomargarita nelsonii. GTDB lineage: Bacteria > Pseudomonadota > Gammaproteobacteria > Beggiatoales > Beggiatoaceae > Thiomargarita > Thiomargarita nelsonii_B. The sequence continues at coordinate 43,330 of JSZA02000048.1, read as the reverse complement.
GATTTGTTAGTCATGTTTATTATAACGAGCCATTGATGAAAAATTGTGTATTATAATAAACATTTTTTCAAATACTAGCGTACAATTTAAAAAAAATGGGCAAATTTTAGAAATGTGTCCTATCATTATTAGTAATTGTATAATACCAACTTAACGGGTTAATCCTATAGGCAGGTTTATAACCACACTATTGACATTTTATTTTCATCGGTATGCCCTTGGATGGTCGGCTCGAAGTATTGATTTAACTGATAACTGATAACTGATAACTGATTGCCGCTTGCCCTAAAGGCAAAATAAATAACAAAGCGAGCCCTAATATTGGACTGACTCATAGTGCCAAGTTTAACAAGAGATATTGTAGGGTGGGTGCAGCGAAGCTCTACCCTGCCTACAAAACAACATTGACAGAGTACTAGCAAGTGTAGGGTGCGTCCGCCAAGCAAAGCGAGCGTAGGGTGCGTCCTACGCACCTTTTTTGCTAGTTTGAATTCACCGCAAAAGGTGCGTAGGACGCACCCTACACTTCAATGCCATTAAGCCTGTCCCGGTACGAGAGGAGGGATCTTGAGGGATCTAGGGTAGAGCGAGAGCGAAACCCACCATTGTAATTGACGCACGGAAACGAGTTGGTGGGTTTCGATCCGCTCTACCCACCCTACAAAAAAAACGCATTTATGCTTAACGAAGGTGGCATTGACCCTACACTTGCTAGTTTGAATTCACCGCAAAAGGTGCGTAGGACGCACCCTACACTTCAATGCCATTAAGCCTGTCCCGGTACGAGAGGAGGGATCTTGAGGGATCTAGGGTAGAGCGAGAGCGAAACCCACCATTGTAATTGACGCACGGAAACGAGTTGGTGGGTTTCGATCCGCTCTACCCACCCTACAAAAAAAACGCATTTATGCTTAACGAAGGTGGCATTGACCCTACACTTGCTAGTTTGAATTCACCGCAAAAGGTGCGTAGGACGCACCCTACACTTGCTGATGGTTTATTGACTGTATATAAGCCCGTCTCACCGCGACGAAATTAAAGCAAGTGTAGGGTGCGTCCTACGCACATTTATGCCAATGTTTTTCATAAAAACGTTTATCTGTCGCTAGTAGTCCAATTTTAACGGCAGGGAAAGTTCGATACTTGACGTTTTCGTTTTCAAGAAGTTCACATTGAACAATCAACCCCGTTGACATCGAAAACCACGCGCACTCACCTCCAGCTCAATAATCCCGTCGAACTCACTGTACAGTGATAAAATCACCCAAAACAACTAATGAATATTAGTTATTCTATTAGTAAAATAGATATATGTGTTGAAAATAATACAATAACGATTGATATTAATATTCGATTTGTGAGTCCATTATCTCCAGATTCATCAACAAAAGAAGACTAGTACTCTGTCAATGTTGTTTCGTTTCCTTTGGCTCGCGCTCATCGAGCCGACACAAGTCCATTTAGTACAACGGATTAGGGGATTAAACGGATTGTGGCAGTGCCGGTTTGAAAAATTTTAATCCGATGATGCAGCCCTGTTTTAGGAAGGCTGCTTGTTGTTGAAACTGATAGGTGGTAAGCTTGGGCGCCTACCGACTTTTAATTTATGATAATGCAATTAACTGATAACTAAAAATGCGAATTCCCCATTTTATCAACCGCTTTTTAACCATTTTTCTGCTGGTGGCTTTGCCCGTGCAAAGTTGCCCAGCACTAGCGGTATTCTTGTGTCAAGATAATCTGGGAACACACGATCATCAGCTTTCTCATCACCAATCTCATGCTAATCAACAATCTGAGACGTCGTCAGATTTTGACTGTGATGATTGTGTCTTTTGTCATTTGAGTCTCAATTATTGCACACCCCTAGAAAGTCCAGTCTATTATGCCGATTTCTGCACGGCTGCCTACCTTTTCTCTCCCTACCATTTTTATCTGTTCATTCCCGAACAACCACAACATCCCCCCAAATAATCCAAAATCTCTGGTTTTAGGAGTCCAAAATTTATTTTGGACGGACGCATTTTTAGACTCGTCCAAAATAAATTTTGGACTCCTAAAGACAAGTCTAGTGTTTAAAGGAGTCCAAGATTTATCTTGGACGTCGCCATTTTCTTCTTTTCGACGGATGGATTATTATGCGTATTTTTTCTATTTTATTTTCTATTTTATTTTTATTTATAGCCGCCTTCTTATCTTATGTTTGGATAAGTGAGTCAGAGCTATCTGACTTTAAGCAATATTTTGTGTTTGATAAGCACGATGCCCATGAGGAACATGAGGAGCATGAGGGACATGAAGACGATGAAAACAAACTGACACGCCTCAATGACGCACAAATGCAAGCATTCGGTGTTGAAGTGAGCCAAGCTAAATCCGGTCAATTGCAACGCTATCTCACGCTCACCGGTGAAATCGCGCTCAATCAGGATAATTTGGTACATTTGGTACCGCGTGTCGAAGGGATTGTCCTGAAAGTACACAAAAAAATGGGCGATCGTGTCAAAAAGGGTGAACTGATGGCGGTTTTAGAAAGCCGTGAAGTGGCTGATGCTAAAGCGGAATATTTGGCCTCCAAAGAACAATTAGCCTTAGCACAAGACAATTATGATCGCAGCCACCAATTGCAGAAAAAAAGATTGATTTCTGAGCAACAACTCTTTGAAATCAAACAAACCCTTTTGGAAATCCAAATCAGAAATAAAGCGGCGGCACGCAAGCTTCATGCTCTCGGTTTTAAAAGTGGTTATGTGAAAAAATTGCCTCAGCAAGCCGTTGAGCATTTGACTAAATATCAAATGATAGCCCCTTTTGATGGCGTCGTGGTTGAAAAACATATTGTTGTTGGGGAACTTTTAAGCCCTGATTTGACCGAATATGTCATTTCTGAAGGTAAAGTGTTTAACACTGACTCAAGTGCCTTTGTTATCGCTGATTTAAGCTCGGTTTGGGTTAATTTCGATGTTTATCCAAGGGATTTGCCGTACATCAAAAAAAATCAATCCGTTATCATTTCATCCACCGATGGGATTGCCGATAAAGTCGGAAAAATTTCCTATATTTCTCCAATCATTGACAGAGAAACCCGCACCGCCTTAATACGCAGTATCTTGCCCAATCCTAATGAGCAGTGGCGAGCCGGTTTGTTTATCTCTGGCAAAATCCTGATTGAAACGATTCGCGCACCCTTAGTGATTTCTAAAATGGCACTCCAAACGGCTAATCAGTCCGCTATTTTTGTGGTGACAGAGGATAGTTATAAATTACAACCCGTCAAACTGGGACGTTCTGATGAGGAACAAGTTGAAATTTTAGCTGGCTTAAAAAATGGACAGGCTTATGTCAGCAAAGGCGGCTTCATTTTAAAAGCACAAATGCAAAAAGCCTCTTTTGCTCATGCGGGACATGCTCATTAAGGCAACTCCCAAATAATAATATACCAAGGGCAACCACAAGGGATTGCCCCTACATGCCCATGATTACCGTATACCAAGGGCAACCACAAGGGATTGCCCCTACATGCCAACAAATATTGTAGGGGCAATCCTTTATGGTTGCCCCAATCCTTTATGGTTGCCCTGACTGGTATATTATTATTTTCGTAATAAGAGAGAAAAAAAAATGATGTCATTTATCCTTAAACAGAAATTATTAATGCTCGCCTTCGCCGTGTTAATCATGGTATCGGGCTATTACAGTTATCGACAATTACCACTGGATGCTTTTCCCGATGTTTCGCCTAATCTCGTCCAGATTTTTACCGAAACCGAGGGACTCGCTCCAGAGGAAATAGAGAAATATGTCACCTATCCCATTGAAAGCGCGATGAATGGCTTACCCGGGGTCGAGAAAATTCGCTCCATTTCTAATTTTGGCTTATCGGTGGTTAATGTCTATTTTGAAGAAGGCATGGATATTTATTTTGCCCGCCAACGGGTTAATGAACGCTTACAAGAAGCCAGAGATGAAATTCCAGACGGTTTTGGTGATCCAAAATTAGGTCCCATTTCAACCGGCATGGGTTTGATACTGTTTTATTATTTGCATGATGAAACGGGGCAGCGTAGTCTTGAAGCTTTACGCACCATCCATGATCGTCTGGTGAAATTCAACTTGCAAACAGTGCCCGGTGTCACAGAAGTGTTGGGGATTGGTGGCTATGAAAAACAATACCATGTCGTCATTCATCCAGCCGCCCTGTTGCGCTACAATGTCTCCATCACCGAAGTTATCGACAAAATTAAAGCTAATAATTTAAACGTCGGCGCACAATTTATCGAAAAAAACCGCGAAGAATTTGTGGTGCGTTCAGTGGGCTTAGTCGACAATATTGAAGATTTAAATCAGATTGTCATCACTTCAAAACAAGGCACACCGGTTTATTTGCGACAATTGGCGGACATCAAAATAGGCGGCGCCATCAGACGTGGCTTACAAACTCGCAACGGGGAAGAAGAAGTGGTGGCTGGTATGGTCATCAAACTCTTTGGTACCAACTCTTCTAGCGTGATTGAACGGGTTGAAAATAAAATTGAACAAATCAATGGCATTTTGCCCGCTGGACTTAAAATTGTTTCTTATTATGAACAAAAAACCTTAGTACAAGCCAGTATTAAAACCGTCACCGATGCTTTGTTGCAAGGCATTGCTCTCGTGATCATTATCCTGATGATTTTTTTAGGGGGATTTCGCGCCAGCATTGTGGTTGCATTTTCCATCCCCTTTTCCGTGCTATTTGCTATGCTTGGCATGAATTATTTTGGCATTTCCGCCAATCTAATGTCTTTTGGTGGATTAGCCATTGCGATTGGCATGATGGTCGATGGAGCTATTGTCATTGTTGAAAATGTTGACCGTTTATTGCGTCAATCAAATAATTCACGACGGCAAATCATCTTAGCCGCTTGTCAAGAAGTGAGCCGTCCGATTTTTTTTGCCGTGACGATTGTCATCGTGGTGTTTTTACCTTTATTCACGCTGCAAGGTGTTGAAGGTAAAACTTTCCGCCCTTTAGCTTATACGGTGGCGTTGTCCATGTTTGGTTCACTGATTTTTGCTATGTTGTTGGCACCGGTATTGTCTGATTTTTTGATGCACAAGCCGAATTCAAAGGGTTTATTACTACGAATACTTATCATGGTTTATAAGCCGATTGTTAGCTTATTTGTTCGCTTTCGCTTGTTGGCTGTGAGTTTAGCCTTGAGTTTTATTATAGTCGGAGTCGTCATTTTTCCCCGTTTAGGGTCAGAATTCACGCCGACTTTACAAGAAGGCACGATAGTGGTACGACTGACGATGGCGCCGTCAATTGCGCTCACTGAAAGTCAGCGCCTGACTATGCTGGTGGAAAAACGATTATTAAAAATTCCAGAAATTACGGAAGTGGTTTCGCGGATTGGGCGCGGAGAAGTGGGTGCCCATACTGATCCCGTTAATAGTGCTGAAATGTACCTTTTATTGAAACCTAAACAAGAGTGGCGTTTTGCTTCACAACAAGCCTTGCTGACAGAAATCCGTGAAGAGTTAGGCGAAATCCCCGGTATTATGCTCAATTTGACTCAGCCCATTGCGATGACAGTTGATGAGTTATTGGAAGGCGTCCGAGCAGAATTGGCGATTAAGCTTTTTGCTCAAGATGAACTTGATAAGTTAAAAGCTAAAGCGGATGAAATTGCCGCTGTCGTGCAAGAAGTGCCGGGTGCGGCTGATGTTCAAGTGGATCAGGTGATCGGTGCGCCGCAACTTTTGATTAAGGTGAATCGACAAGCTATTGCTCGCTATGGGCTTAATGTGTCAGAAGTGCAAACGGTCATTGGGGCGGCGGTTGGTGGGGCGCAAGCGGGCTTTATTTTTGAAGGAACACTGCGTTTTGACATTTTGGTGCGCTATCCACTGGAATCTCGCAACACGAGAGAGGCTATCGAAAAAATTATCATACAATCTGACAATGGTATCCGGGTGCCGCTGATTGAATTAGTTCAGATTGAAGAAATTGTCGGCTCTCGGCAAATCACCCGTGAAAATAGTCAACGTTTTATCACTATTCAAGCTAACGTGCTTGGGCGCGACATTGGCTCCTTTGTCGAGGAGGCACAACAAGCGATTGGGGCAGAAATCACGCTGCCCGCCGGTTATTTGGTGACTTGGGGAGGACAATTCCGTTTACAACAAGAAGCTAATAAACGCTTAGCGGTGGTGGTACCCATAACTTTGTTGATGATTTTTTTATTGCTTTTTTCTAGCTTCAATTCGCTGAAAAACGCGCTGTTAATTTTATTCAATATTCCCTTAGCCCTGGTGGGCGGTGTTGTGGCACTGTGGATAGCGGGAGAAAATCTATCGGTACCGTCATCGGTGGGTTTTATCGCTTTATTTGGGATTGCTTTGGGTAATGGCATGGTACTGGTAAGCTATTTAAATCAATTGGTTTCTGAAGGTTTCGGGGTAGATGAGGCTGCAATTAAAGGGGCTTGCCGGCGTATTCGCCCGGTGCTGATGACGGCTTTGACAACGGCATTAGGTTTATTGCCATTATTGTATTCAACGGGTACGGGTAGCGAAGTGCAACGCCCATTAGCTACCGTTGTACTGGGCGGATTAATGACTTCGACGGTGTTGACTTTGTTGGTGATTCCGGCTTTGTATAAATGGTTTGCTGTTGAGAAGGAAGAGTAAACGAGCAAGACCCTTGAATCGCGGATTTTACGGATTACACGGATGACGCGGATTAAAAACCTGAAAACACTCATTATCTGAGCTTTTGACTTTGACTTTAAATCAGCGTAATCTGTGTAATCCATAAAATCCGTGATTCAAGGGTCAATATGTTAAAAAAACATTGTTTTTTATTGACAAATATTAAACCTTGTGTCAAAGTACCATACCACCTGAAACTACTTGCTTAGTCATTATACAAATGACTGTTAATTCAGTTAATTTCAAAAAAGCTTGATTAGGTACCCAATGAAACTCAACAAACTAAGGCTCAAAAATTTCAGAGGCTTTGAAGAAATCACGAGAGATTTTCAGCCTCACTTTAACATCATCATTGGCGGAAATGGCAGCGGCAAAACGGCAGTCTTAGAAGGTTTAAGTATTGCAGCCGCTTCTTTTTTTCTAGGTATTGATGGCGTTAGCAGTCGCTCAATCCAATCTGATGACATTCACCTGAGCAATTATAAAGATAATATTGAGCCTCAATTCTCCGTTCAAGTTGAATGTTGGGGAGAAATCGCTGATGAAAGTCTGGCGTGGCTCAGAGAACGAAAGGGTAGCAATAATAAAACAACCGTTGTCAAGGCTAAAAATATCAAAACGCTCGCCCAACAAATTCAGGATAAAGTACGAGCCGGAAAAAATATTAATTTACCAGTAATAGCCTACTATTCCACTAACAGACTTTGGATTAATGGCAAAGAAACCGACTTTGTCACTAAAGGCTCAAGATTCAGGGGCTATTATAATGGACTGAATTCCACCTCAAATAATGTCCTTTTTACCCAATGGTTTAAGGGCAAAGAATTAGTCGCATTACAGCAGGGCAAAGAACCGTTTGAACTCAAAGTCGTCAGAAACGCAGTGAGTCGCTGCCTCTCTGAGTGCCAAAAACTTTATTTTGATTTGAATGAAGATGCTCTAATGATGGCGTTTAAAGATGGTCGTATTTTGCCCTTTAAGCAACTTAGTGATGGCGTTAGAAATCTGTTGGCAATGGTTGCCGATATTGCCTTCCGTTGTACCAGCTTAAATCCACATTTAGGCCAAAAAGCGGCTTTTGACAGTGATGGCATTGTCTTAATTGATGAACTTGACTTGCATTTACATCCAGCAAAGCAACAAAAGGTCATTTTTGACCTAAAAACCACCTTTCCCAAAATACAGTTTATTGCAACCACGCACTCCCCTTTAATACTCAGCACGGTGGCAGACAATGTGATTACCCTAACAGACAATAAGGCTTATCGTACCGATCATACTTATGGGCGGGATGTAAATAATGTGTTAAGACAGGCGATGGGGACTAACGCCCGAGTTGATTCGGTACAAAAAGAGTTGGATAAATATTTGGCATTGATTGAAGAAGGGGAAGGAAAATCTAAAACGGCGTTAGCATTAAGAAAAACCTTGGAGGCGAATCTTGGTATTGAAGACAATGAACTTGTCAAAGCTGATGTTTTAATTAACTTTGTTGAATAACAACGATGATATACATTGAGAAAAGTAAAGAGCCATCATCACTTAAAGCGTTTATCGCTGAACAAAAAGCGATTTTAAGTACCATTGAGATTCTGAACTTAAATGCAGAGCGTCTGAAAACGAAAAGACAAAATTTTATTTTAACGCTTATTCAGAGTATTAATGGGTTTGAAAAAGAGAAAATAGAACAGAAAATTGAAGATTACAAAAGGAAAGATAGTCTTGGAAAGCTAAAACGCTTTTGTGGCGTGGCGGTGTACCTTCTTGAAGATTATTTAAAACGAAAATTTTAAAAGGCTCAAAAATTTCAGAGGCTGAAATCACGATAGATTTTCAGCCTCACTTTAACATCATCATTGGCGGAAATGGCTTATTGATGTGAAATCAATTGGGCGCCTTTATTAGCTAAAATCTACACGGGTATTGCAAATACCAAAGGTTAAAAGAACTTCTATAACTGATAACGTATCAGTCTGGCATGAGTTCATGGTAGATTTCATCCATACCACTGTTCAAACAAACTCACTCCCGTTATTTCTATCATCTTCTCATAATGCCGTCGTCTCTCTCCTATATCTATCACCATATAATCCAAGCTAAACAAATCATCAACCGGCATTTTGGATGTAACCAAGTGTGAAACCTCATCCGTCACCAATTTGACACGAATTTTATTGTCTACCAGATACTGGTGTAGAGTTTCAAAGCGTCGCAGTTGTTGCTCTTCTGTCAATTGCACAGCCACTTGACCATTTGGATGCTCAATTGTCTCACATAATCCTCTCTGCGAAACAGCACGCTTATAGAGGGGATGGTTGAAATTTTTTTCATAAACTGGCGGTGTTTTATAGAAAGAAAGAGCACAGTTTCCGTTGATACAACGGGTAATCCACTCTTGAGTCACTTCAACCAAAACCGCTTCAGCAGCATCCAGTATGATTCCACCCATAACCCAATGCCATTAAGTTAAGCATAAATGCGTTTTTTTTGTAGGGTGGGTAGAGCGGTTCGAAACCCACCAACTCGTTGAAATTTTTAACAATGGTGGGTTGGGCGTCCCATAACGATGTTGCGCGGGCAACCACAAGGGATTGCCCCTACCCACCCTACAAAAAAACCTTAACTTAATGGCATTGACCCATAACCCGAACTATATGCAAACTGTCTATTTTAGGGGTGGGTTCAGGGCGCCGATCGGGTATTGGTTTTGGGGGTAATAAATACTCAACTGCCCATGCTGTCAAAGTGACACCTGTTACGACTGTATAGCCGAGTACTTGCCGACGAGACATCCCAGTAGATTCTGGTTTTCTACTCATAATATAACCTCCTCATTCACTCATGTTTCAAAATTTCCAACTTTTCTTTCAAACGCTTTGGCACATTCACGGCTTCATCATGATCTATATAGCGCAAGTCTTTAAATGTATTTAACACATCTTCACGGACAAATCGCCATAGTTTCTAGTATAGCCGCCCGTGTTAGATAGGTTTAATTCGTACAAACCGGTTAAGTGTTCCCAAATCGGTGATATTGATCTACACAACTTCCATATCCAACAAGATTTTTTATCCCCCTTTTTGTCTGAATCAGACAAAAAAGCGCAATTTATGAGGGAGCACAGTATATATATAATCCCTGTACTTATAAGAATTTTTTAGGTATGTTTCCAATATTTGGATAATTCTTAATCGCCGTTTCAATTTGTTTTTTTCCAATATATTTTTTTAGCAGACTACAATCAGATTTTTTATAACCTGGAATACGATCACGATGATCAAGTGCCTTTTCGTATTCTCTACATTTCTTATGGCTATTCAAATTGATTTTCTGAAAATGGGCAAGCAACCAGCTTTCCACACAGGGTTGTGTAATATAAACTGAAGTGTCAGTGCGAGCTGAAAGTTTATTCTTTAAGTTAAAGTCATCTGGTAAGTAGGTGTCTCCATCAAACCAAATCACATAACCAGAACAATCATCACCGTTGTTTTGAATAAGCTTTTCAGCCTCCTCTAAAACATTTTTCGCACTTCCTCCGTCACAATTTTTAATTTTTCCGGGCTTGCGGTAAATTGTCTTCAAAAGCCGAATATAATTTTCTTCTGTACAGCCTTCTACAATAAAGTAATAGACTGGCTGACTTGTCCTCTGTTTTCTGGTTTTCCTTGTCATTACAATCCTCTAGGTGTGGCACCAAATCGACCGAGGCGATATAATTTTTCAAGGTTTTTTTGATGTAAATCCTTGATGTCCTGAAAATCGGCGGCTGAAAATAACTCAGTTTGACCTTCATCATTTTTTTCAGCAAACCATAATTGTTCCGGCATCAGCAATTCCATAAACGCCGCATTATGAAAAGAGAAAATGAGCTGGGCACAATTGCTATTTTCATCAGGATTTTGAAATAATCCAATCAAAAAAGCAATTAAATTCTGATGCAGCTTTAATTCGATCTCATCCAGTATCAATAAATGACCGTTTTCTAATGTGGATAAAATCCGATATAACAAAATTAAAAATTGCAAGGTGCCGGCACTTTCTCGCTCAGGACTTGAAAAATCAATCAAATGACCCTCTATCTGATGTGTGAAAACCAATTGTTTTCTGTCGAATTCTGTTTTGGTTTGCAGCATATCCAATAATTTTTCAGGGAGACGCTCCTTGTTTTCATCATCTAAATTCTGTAAAGCTGCCAGTAATTTATTAAGTTCTTCTTCATCAGCCTTTTTAAGTGCTACCGTCTCAATACCAACATCGGCGATAGGCAAAAATGCCGGCAAACGTGTTTGAAAATATTCATCTTCAATCATCTTTTCTAAACGCTGAGGTTTGAAGTGTTCTTCTCTGAAGCCGCCATGACTGACATTGCTATGAACAATATACTCTTTACATGATTTAGCAATGACTTGGGTATCATCTTGGGCAGCATAAGAAATGATAGAACTGTTTTGTCTTAAACCGGAAGTACTTATCTTGGATATTTGTTCACCAAATTTAACGGTTTTATCCTCTCGAATATACGCACACTGTCTTTCAGCATTCTGATGAGAATAATGGAGTGATTCAGAGAGCACTTTTTCTTTATTAATACAGAGTTGATATTCATAATCAATCCTTTTCTTCTGATTTTCAATCAAAGTATTATGAGAAAAAATCATAAGAAAACGTGTTGGTAGGTGTTTTTGTGTACAAAAAGCATCAAGAGGGATTTCTTCATCGGGTTCTTGGGTCAAAAATGAATCTTTCAAAAACCAAAACACAAAGGAAAGGGCTTGTAATAAAGCCGTCTTACCGGATGCATTAGCCCCGGCTAATCCAATTAAAGGGTGGGCGGGGCAAGCTATTCCTTTCTTGAGATTGACATCAAATTCTAAGACACTTTCGTTCTTTATAGAACGAAAATTTTCAACCGTAAAATATTTAATCAAGGTAACCTCTTGTAAATAAATTATTAAAATGACGTGCAAGCTACGCTTTGCACTCCTGAGTCAAATTTAAATTATTTTTCTAAAATTCTTATGCTTGGTACTACATTATTAATATGATTTCCACTAAATGTGGATAACAAATTGTTTTTCAAGTTTAATAAATTTTAAATATATGGTATAAAAGGAGTCCAAGATTTATCTTGGACATTAAAATTCATGATTGTAAATGGGGTAGCAAATAAAACGGTGTCTCGCCCCTTTTTGACCAAGAATTAGTCTATCAATCTTTTTGATGACATCCTTATCCTATTTTCTTGTAGGGTGCGTCCTACGCACCCTCTCTCCATGCACCTAAAATCTACACCGACATCAATAAGTGGGACGCGAGCTTGCTGGGGTGTAGGCTCTCAAAGGTTTAGAGCAATGACATAAAATCCAATGGGTTAAAAAAACTTGTTTTTTTTGTTGACAAATATTAAACCTTGTGTCAGTTTCATTTTATATGAAACTCTGTGAGTGGGCCAAATTATACTGAGGTGTTTGAGTTAAGTGATAACTGATAACTTACAGTTTTGACGTTTAAGCGCACCGCTTGATAATTTTTTCACGGTGTTGACATCATTATTGATGGGTGCAGCAAAGTTCTATCCATCCTACGCTTGCTGAAAAGGCCCCAAGCACTAAAGAAAAAGTTATGACTGAACAAGATATAATGGAACAATTATCTAAAAGATATATTGAAATTATAGCCAATAGAAAGGGCTATTACGTTTTGAATGGTAAAGATTATGGAACCGATTTACATATAACTAAGGCGGTTAAATATGATAAGAGCTTTTGTGAAACTGGTAGACAAGTTCATATTCAAGTTAAGTCGGTTATAGAAACCAGTGAACATTTAACTGAAACAACTGATAAAATTAAATACGATTTAAGAGGAAAAAATTACAATGATTTAGTATTTAGAAGAAAGGAAAATGGCTATATTCCTTTAATACTTATTCTTTTTATTTTTCCAAATAACTCCGAAAAATGGTTGCAAGTCACCTCAGAATATCTTACTTTAAGTAAGTGTGCTTATTGGTATTATCCTGATGAAAAAATGGGATTAGAATATGTTAATCCCAAAAGCACAAAACGAGTAGAAATTCCTAAATCAAATTTGATTCTTATGGATTTCTTTCCTTATATATTTAATTACTTTAAATGATATGGACAACTTGAAACTTCAATATTTTACTGACTTTCTCTTGTTGATGGGTTGGACTCCGATTGCAGAAGGGAAATGGTTTCGAGAATATCAACCACCTCAACATTTGGGACTACCCGCCGATTATTTTTTAGAGTTACCTAAAGATGATTCAAAAAAAGGTTTTCGGGAATATGCTAAGGGAATCATTGGCATTTTGTCTAAAATTTACCATTGCGACGTTGAAGATTTACAGATTGTGCTAGAAAAAGGGCATAAGCTATTTTCTATGGGAATAGCAAATAAAACGGCGGCGAGCCCCTTTTTGACCAAGAATTAGTCTATCAATCTTTTTGATGACATCCTTATCCTATTTTCTTGTAGGGTGCGTCCTACGCACCAATGCCATTAAGTTAAGAGGGCAACCATAAAGGATTGCCCCTACAAACCGTTATATGACGTAGGGGCAACACCCTAGTGGTTGCCCTTACATGGACCGTGATTTCTCGTAGGGGCAATCCCTTGTGGTTGCCCTTAACGAAGGTGGCATTGATCAATAAGTGGGACACGAGCTCTCAAATGTTTAGATCAATGATATAAAAAAAATAATGGGTTAAAAAACTTATGAGAAGCTGCCCTACGCTTGCTGATAACTGTGAGAAGAGGTTCACACAATGCGGTTTTACGAAGAGATAAATAAAATGTTCAAAGAGATGGGATTGTCTGACCAAAACAAATCAAAGCGTTTTCCTAGCAAACGGGAGAGGCCGCGATTTCATAGAAAGGCGGCACAAAATCCGAATAAAGAGTATATATTTATTCGTCTAGCAAACCACTCAAAAGTGATAGAGGATTAAAAAATGCCAGTTTCAACGCTACCGCACGCAAAAAAAGCCTCATTTTGAAAATCGGCTTAAAAACACGCGAACCCCGTGTAGCTTCTGGGGTTTGGGGCTGATTTTGAAAATCACCTCTCACTCTTATAGTTATAATAACTGCAAGGATTATTTATAATAAAGGATTGGATCGTGCGGCGGCACGAAGATAAATTTATATTACCAAGGGCAATCCCTTCTGGTTGCCCTTGGTATATTTTGGGAGTTGCCTAAACTATTAGGGCAGGTTTTCTAAGTCATTTAAGTCTTTATGTCTACCACTGGCTTTTTTGTTAGCTTTCAAATGAGACACGCTAATAAAATTAATTTCAACCCCATCAACAACATCAATCGTTCTGTTGGCGTAGCAATCTTCAAAGCTGACACCAGAAATGGTCGTTAAAATTTCAAGTCTCATCGGTGGTACGCCCATTCGGGTAATTTTTCCCTTTTCTAAAAAGAGTTCAGGTGATAACTTTGGAACATCAAATCCAAATTCCTTGAGAACTGTAACTAACTTTTCCGCATTCTCAGGATTAATAGCAATCCACACATCCATATCACCCGTTGATCGTGGATAGCCATAATAGCCAACGGCGTACCCACCAATGAGCAAATATTCAACTTGATGGGAATTGAGCAACTGTAAGAATTCTTTGAAGTCGGGTGGTAATTGGATCGTAGCCATAGTTAATTTGCCGCATGAGTTCCATTGCTTGTAAACGGTCAGAAGGTTTTTTGGAAAGCCAGTATTCTTTCTCGTCAGCTGCGTCAAAGAGTGACGCTACCGAAAAATGGGTTTTATCCATTTTTGGCATGGAATTTGGGTTGTTTGTCAAAATAGGCACTCCTTCATTTTGAACGGTGGATTAAAATGATACATTTTATCATAAGAATTTTCAGCCATTTTTGGTATATTAATTTTTTGGAGTTGCCTTAGCACGGGCACAACTTGCGCTTTTGGAATGATGCCAGCGGGAGAACCTCTTAAAAACACTTTTTTGTTGACAAAGATTAAACCTTGTGTCAAAGTATTGCATGAAACTCTGTGAGTGGGCCAAATTATACTATACGGAGGTGTTTTAGTTAAGTGATAACTGATAACTGACCGTTTTTACGTTTAACCGCACCGCTTGATAATGTTATCGATGTTAAACATGAAAAAGGTCGTTAGAAAATTAAGAATACAAGATGAAAAAAGTGATTTTTTATATTGGCAATCTCAACCGCCTCAAAAACGAATTGAGGCTTTGGAAAAAATAAGAACAGAATATATTAGTTGGAAATATGATACTCAGCCAAGATTTCAGAGAGTTTATAGAATTATTAAATTATAATCATGTCCGGGTTCAAAAGATGTTAAAGGCCCAGTTAGGTCCCAATGCCATTAAGTTAAGCATAAATACGTTTTTTTTAAAACCTTAACTTAATGGCATTGAGTTAGGTCCATAGAACAAATTTGGGTAGCTGATGATAAAAAATGCAAAAAGTGTCAAGGCGGCCAAGCGAGCGTAGGGTGCGTCCCACGCACATTATGTCGGTGTAGATTTTTCGTGCGTGGAAAGAGGGTGCGTAGGACGCACCCTACGCTTGCTTTAATCTTTAGCTTCTACCAATTCCCTGTCTGTGGGCACATGGGCAAAGACATTAAGATTTGGTTGAGATGATGTTTGAGTCAATAAGGCGACGCTAACAAAAACAAACAGACTAACAACGGGTGGTATCATCGTGTCAAATCCGGCTAATGATTCAGGAATGGTAAAGTGCAATACTAAACGTGTGGCGGCACCGATAATAATGGCACTGATCGCGGCTGCCGTGTTGGCTTTTTTCCAATAGATTCCCAAGAGAAAGGGTACGAAACAACCAGCTAACATCACATCAAAGGCCAAAATTAATAGCAAACCGGGTTCTGGAATGTAATAAGCGAATATGACTGCCGCTAGCATTGTCGGTACAGAAATTAATCGGGAAAAATGTAACAAGATGTGATCATTCCAAACCGTGGACGTATATCGTTGCATCAAATTTCGGGTAATCATATTGGACAAAGCCAGAATCACTCCGGCAGCCGTTGACATGCTGGCTGCGATAATCCCCAAAATCAGTAGCGCACCAATGAAGAAGGGTAGGTTGTTCATAGCCAAATCTACCAATACATTATCGCTAGCCAATCCTTTGATATGGAAAGCATATAAGCCGATAAAAGCGGTCGGAATGCCAACTATCAGCGTCATGAAACCTCCCATGAAACACCCTTTTTGAGCGGTTTCTGGAGAACGAGCAGAAATAACACGCTGCATAAAATCAATGGCAATGATATCACCAATACCCAGCGATAATAAAGCTGCCCAATTCAGATAAGCACCGTGTTCTGGGCTGGTTAATCCTATAAAGTATTTATGGGTTTCTGGTACATCAGCCATTAATGATGACCAGCCATAATGCATAGTCAGCCATACAAAAGCCAACAGCGTAGCAATACTGAAGACAGCGACTTGAAAAACACTGGTGGCAATAGATGCAAATAAACCGCCAGTAATGGCATAAGCCACAATACAGCCCGCCACCAGTAAGAGCATGGGTAGATAATCCACACCAAACACCATGCTATATAACAAACCGAGCCCGGCTAAATTGCCAGCAATCAAAATAATATTACTGGCTAGCATAGTGAGTGCCGCTAAAGTTTCAGTTGTTTGACTGTAGCGACGGTGATAAAAGTCTGCCAAAGTCATCAAATTCATACGATGGATGGGTTTGGCGAAAAACAAGCCGGTAATAAATAGACACACTGATAAGCCGATGGGAATACTGGCTCCACTCCAAAAACCATCGGCATACGACATAGCAGTCGTGCCAATAGAACCATTGGCATCAAATGCTTGAGCACATAAAGTAAATCCCACTACCCATACCGGCATCATGGTACCGGCTTTATAATAATTAACGGCACGGCCTTTGACTTGATAATAGGTCCAAAATCCGATCAGCATGGTCAATAAAGTAAAAATAATGACAATAATACCCATTGTATTCATAAACAGTCCTTTAGTCGTTTCTTGGTTATTAGTGATATAGACATTACGGACGGGGTTGCAAATCCCCTCCAACGAAAAAGCGTACTTCAAAAGCGTGAAAAATTTTATGTATTAGCCAATCAAAATCGCTACAGATGCAAAACACAACCACATTACCCAATGGTACTCAAGTTATAAGCCAGCATATACCGGGTATCCAAAGTGTGGCACTCGGTATTTGGCTTCAGCACGGCAGCCGTCATGAAGCGCCACACCAAGCTGGTTATACACACCTGTTGGAACATCTATTATTTAAGGGTACCAAACAACACAGTGCTACCGAGCTTGCGACACATTTTGCGGCTATGGGAGGACAAATCAATGCCCAAACGGGCCGCGAATTGACTGCCCTGTATGGATTAGTGACCGCTGACAAGGCGGGTGAACTTTTAAGTTTATTGCTTGAAGTCTATCTTGCGCCGGCCTTCAGTGAAGCTGATGTTGTGCATGAGCGGCAAATCGTCTTGCAAGAAATGGCACTGGGTTCTGATCAAGAAGATGCGATCTTAGCACAGATATGGCCGAGCAATGCACAGCCCACGCTGCAAAATGCCACTGCTGCGATGTTGCATGACTATTGGCGTGAAAATGTACAAACTTGTCGATTGTGGATAACGGCGGCAGGCGCGGTAAGGCATGATGATTTGCTTGAGCGTTGTACTGAATTGAGCAATTTTCCCAAGGGACAAGTTCCAGAGCAACAATCTCCGCAGTTTGTGCCAGTCTGCCATCAGATTGATAATCTCTCTTCTCAAGTGCAACTCACTTGGGTTTTTCCAGCCCCCCCATTCGCCAGTCCCCTTCTTCCCGTTTATATAATCGCAAATCACTTACTAGCGGGTAGCACGGTGTCGCGCTTATATCAGGCGCTGCGGCTAGATAGGCCATTGGTTTATGGTGTACAAGGTCGCTTGGAATGCTATACGGATGCGGGCCTTTGGTGGATACAAACTGTTGTGCCAGTACAGCATCTGACCATCTGTCGGCAACGGGTTGAAACGGTATGGCAAACACTGGCGGCGACGGGACCGACATCAGCAGAGTTAGCTTGTACTTTGGCACATTTGCAAGCCAGAGTGCAGTTAGAAGCGGATGATAGTCAAGCCACTATGGAACGCTTAGCGCGTGAGGCTATTTATTTGGGAGAAATACGGACGCCAGCGAGTTATTTGGCTCAATTGGAATCGGTTGGGGATATTAGGGAGATTATGCAGGTGGCTTGGAAAAATAGGGCTTATTTTGAGGGGTAATTCCACGCTTGTAATGAGCCAAAAAAGTCGGTACACTAACCTACGAGCTGCAATTAACCCGTTGTTATTTTAACTCAGGAGCAATACAATGGCATTTAGTGAATATCGAAAATACTCAATGGCTGAATTGAAAGCGATTTTTAATGTCAAAGTACTGAAAAACGGAAACTTGTTTGACGGTTTAAAACTGAGTGGTAGGGATTATCAGACTTTGCAAACAACTGTCGAAAAGATGAATTTCCGTATTAACTTGTCAAAATCAGATAACGAAGCAACAAGGGGAAGTCTGTTAGTGTCGCATATTTTGTGGAAAGCAAGTGACGTTTACGATTTAGGTATATTCTTTGAGCCGCAAGTAGATATTAGCCAAGAAGAAACACCAGACTTGCCGCACCAGTTAAACGGTAAATATGATTGTGCTTTAAGTCTTGATGATGTTGATTTTATTTCACCTATTATCTCAGTTGTTGAAGTTAAGAAAAGTAATTTATCTGATGGTTTAGGTCAGTGTTTAGCTGAAATGTATGCGACTTCAAAAAAGTTTAAGCAGAACAAGGTATATGGAATCATAACAGATGGTGAGGTTTGGGAGTTTTTTTTGCTGGAAAACGCTATCTTGCATGTTGAGGAAAGGAATTATTACATCAGCAATGTGTCTGATATTGTCGATAGGGTTGGTTATATCGCTGAACAGTTTAAAATTGGTGCAGACTTGAGTCCACCAAACTCTTGAAGAATTTTAGAAACCGCAATTTGAAAGGGTGCCGTTCCTTTTCTACAAATATCCTATATATTACATATTCCTCGTTCCCTTAGCGAAGCGCACTCTCTTATACATAAGTTTTTAACGAATTGAAATTAAAGAATATTGTGTAGGGTGCGTACTCCGCACAAATTGAGCGTCAGGGTGCGTAGGACGCACCCTACAAAACATCGTAAATGGACTTGTGTATAACGATAAGCGCGAGGCAAAGGAATGCCTGCCTCTTTGCTCCGCAAAGCGTGGTAACTATCTCGGTTCAAACAAATTATATTCTACAAACACCCGCAGCCCAGTTGCCTCCATTTGCTTATCCAAGCTTGGTTCATGCAAATAACGCAACCAAGTATCACCAATCTGAATCTTTACAGCTTGTTTACCAAGCTCATAACAAGCCTGCGCTAAAATGATATGATCTTTAGTAAACGCGGTGGACACATGTTCTGGTGATGCTTCTACTCGGATAATGCGATTATCTGGTGACTGTAAAAAATCACCATCGTGTAGCACCGTGCCCGCTGGCAAAGCCAGTTCGATTTCTGTCTCATCATCTAGCTGAGCGTGTAAATTTGGCTGGCAACGTGCCGCATAAGTCAAGCTCAGGCTAACATCATAAGCCGGTGGATGAGAATGTGGCAACGGTTGTACAATTTTTAACGCTGGCATTATGCTGACCAACCTCGAATAATTTTTTTATGTTCCCCTATTTTGCCATGTGCCGTCATAGTCCCCAGCACGTCTACTATCACTCGGGTTGCCATCAGTGAAGTAATGTCTGAAGTGTCATAGGGTGGCGAGACTTCTACGACTTCCATACCACAAAGCCCTTCTTTGGCAATCAGACCTAACATATAGAGGACTTCTCTCGGCAAAAAACCGCCCGGTTCGGGCCAACCGGTTCCGGGTACAAATCCAGCGTCCATGCAATCAATGTCAAAACTGAGATACACCGCATCCGCTTTGTGCCATGCCATTTCTAGGGCCATTTCGGCAACTTTATCGAGACCTAATTGTTCGACATCGCGCATGGTAATAATGGTGGTGTTGCGCTTACGCGCTTCTTTGACGGCTTGGCGTGGTACTTGCCAACCGCCTATGCCGATTTGTACTAAATTAGTCGCTGGCACATTGGGCAGATTGGTGGCATGAAACCAAGGTGTGGTGTGCATACGCTCATCCAAATCTTTTTCTTGAATGTCCGCATGACGGTCAAAATGGATAATTCCGATGGTTTTGTCAGTTTGGCTGGCGATGCCGCGTAGTGTGGGATAGCCTATGGAATGGTCGCCGCCTAAAATGATAGGCATCGCACCACTCGCAAAGACATGAGCTGTCGCTTTGCTAATTTGGTCAAAGGCTTTTTCGATGTTTGATGGTATTGTAAAGACGTCTCCAATGTCGCAAAGCGTCATTTGTTCGCGCAAATCGACTCCTATTTCATAATTATAGGGGGTATAAAGTGCCGAAATGCGGCGGATACCTTGTGGTCCGAAGCGGGCGCCAGGGCGATAAGTGGTACCCCCGTCAAAGGGTACGCCCATCACAGCAGCATCATATTTTTTTACGTCATTAACGTTTTCTATATAAGGCGCTTTCATAAAGGTATTGATACCGGCATAATGCGGTAATTCTCCCCGCGCAAAGGTGGGGATTGATTTATCCTCAATACTGTCTGCGCCCTGTAAACCCATTTCCAGACAGCGTTTTTCTTCGGCTTCCCATGCAGTGTGGGGTATTTCAGCTTCCTTGTGCATACACTGCCAGCCCTGTAGCTGTGTTTTATCAAAGGAGGGATGGTGATGGTGTACACGGCTATTTAAAGCATAGGGGCTACGTTGATTAAATTTGGTCAATTGCATTGGATATGGCTCCTTTAAGTGTGAATATTATCGGTATTTTACTTGAGATTTGATTTCATGTCCAAGATAAATCTTGAACTCCAACACTCGACATTTTGAAAAATGAAAATTTATGTGAGAATATCCGCTTTTCTGATTTTTTTATCCGCCATTTCTGCTTTTGCCAATACGACAACCGCTTATTGTTTACGTTGTCATGGCATGGAAACTTTGGCTTATCGTGACAAGAGCACGGGTAATATCGTTAATTTATATGTCGATCCTCAACAATATCGACAATCTAACCATTCGCGTTTGGAATGTGTCACTTGTCATACGGCTGATTATAGTCATTATCCGCATCCTGAGAATGCCGAAAATTTATATTGTCTCGATTGTCATAAAGATGATCCTAAATTGATTCCTTACGGTTTTGTTGAGATTGAGCAGGCATTTAAAAACAGTATTCATGCGTCAATAGAATTGAGTTGTTTTTCTTGTCATGATCCGCACCAATTCAAGCTTTCAGGCGAGGATAGCCGTGAAATTGTTCGTTATGATAATGAGATTTGCTTAAATTGTCATGCGTCGCCCTTACTCGTCATCAGTCACCAATGGTTGCCAAAGCCGTTGTTACATTGGCGTTCAATACGCTGCCTAGAATGTCATACGAGAGTGGCTATTCATCAGATTTTACCTGCGAAAGAGAGTGTTAAAAATTGTGTAGAATGTCACTCTAAAGAGGCGACTTTACTTTCTCGCCTGTATGATTTGCAAAAATCGGGTTGGTTTAATAAAGCGGTTTTTAATGATCCTTATATTATTGGTATGAGCCGTCATGAGTCTATTGATCGTTGGAGTTTAATCATATTGGTTTTTACTATAGGCGGTTTGTTTGCACATGGCTTGGGACGTTTTTTGACGCGGAGTAATAAAAAATGAAACAATTTTATCTCTATCCTCTCTGGATACGTTTATGGCATTGGATAAATGCTTTGTTGTTTATTATTTTGATCATTTCGGGTACCCGTTTACATTTTGCGGTTGGCAATGAATTTTTAGCTTTTGAGTCTGCGATATTAGTCCATAATGTAGCTGGTATTATGTTGGCGCTCGCTTGGTTGGTTTTTTTTATCGGTAATTTTGTCACCGAAAATGGTAAACATTACCGGCTCAGATTTAAAGGGTTGATAGGGCGCTTAATTAGGCAGTCATATTATTATGCCATTGGTATTTTCAGGGGCGATCCTCATCCGTTCCAGGTTTCTGCCGAACTGAAATTTAATTCTTTGCAACAATTAAGTTATATTGGTGTGATGTATGGCTTAATGCCTATTTTGATTGGCAGTGGTTTATTTTTTTGGGGGGGCAATCTTTGGTTGATTGCGATAACGCATTTAGTGGTGGCTTATTTGCTTGTTCTGTTTATGGTGGCACATATATATATTATTACGACTGGCGAAACCGTTTTCAGTAATTTGCGGGCAATGCTAACGGGTTGGCACAAGGAGAATGGCTATGATTAATAAGCGCTTTATCATCATATTATTCGTCGTGCTGATTTTGGGTGTGTTTTTTTATAATTTTGTCTATCCGGTGCTGTTTGAATCTTATACCGGCGTCGTCAATGCCGAACTCAGCTATGAGAGCAGTCAGAAACTCAGTGAAACTGAATTTGAGGCTTTGGCATACGAGTTAACAGCGCGTTATGATAAAGCGGCTGAATTCGTTGCTGATGAAGAAAATGATTTTAGCCGTCAGATCAAAATGAATATGTTGATGCCTTCTTTTTTAAGGCAAACGGATTTTAAACATATCAAGTATTTTGGTGATGCGGATATCCGCCAATATGAAGGTCCGAAAACTTGTTTACTATGCCATAAAACGATTAAGGTACATCATGCTGATGGTACAAGTTCGACGGTGAATACTTTGGATGATGTTGTCAATTCAGTGCATTTTAAGTTTCAAAGTTCATCTTCTGGCTTTTCAACTTATGGTTATGATGGGCGCCAGGTGAATCAGGGGCGTGCTATCCCTGTCGGTAAAATTAATCGCGCTTGTGGTATTCCGGGGAGTTTTTCTTGGACGGGCTGGGCGGCGTTAGTCAAATCCAAGCCTTCCCACGGTGAGGTTGAGATTCGCAGTGAGGGCTGTGGACAGTGTCATATCGGTGGAAATTATCATCCCGCTACTGAAAAAATGATGCCTGTGGGTGATGTGCCCTTTGATGCTAAGCAAGGTATTGATTGTCTGATTTGTCATGCTGCTAAATATGATATGAATCAACGCCATGTCATTGAAGATGCGTATGGGCGGCGTTGGAATCAGGATCGTAGTATGAAAGCGGCTTTGAGTGTTGGTAGAGCGACTGATAAAAATTGTTTGAACTGTCATCAGCATAATATGGGGGGTGATGCTTATCAATATAATGTGGCGGCAAAATCATTGGGGTATAAAAATAGGCGCTTGTTGCATAAAGGGGCTAAGCGGGGTAATCCGTTCAGTGCTGAGGATGATGTACATGCTGCCGCTGGGTTGATTTGCACGGATTGCCATGTGCCAGAGGGGCATAAAATTCCGCGTGGGCGCTTGGGTGTTGATTTGGTTGCGAATGATTTACCGGATAAAACGGTGTCTTGTGAAACTTGCCATACGGTAACGCCACACACCCATTCTAAAGATCAAGCAATATTGAATGGACATATCGCTAGGTTGGCTTGTGAAACTTGTCATATTCGCCAGTTGCAAGATAATAATGTGGTGTTAAGAGATTGGGTGCATCCGACTTGGGATGAAGAGGAGGGGATCTTTCTGCCGACAGATATTTATTTATCTGGGGAAGTGGGAAAGGGTTTTGTTTTTTTATGGCTGAATGGCAATGGTACATTTTTAGCCAATGCTTTGGGTAATAATCCGAATCAGTTAGATGCGTATAATCCCTTAATGGTTGTCATAGATGAGCCAGAGGTGATTGCGGCAATACGTGCTAAGGCGATAGAATTGAAAAAGGTGTATGCGGATATTGACGTAGAAAAATATGTGGAAGCCGCGACGAATCCTTTAAGCCAGCTTTCTCCGGCAATGCTAGAAAAACGCGGCAAAATGATTCAAGAAAATTTGCGCCCTGTTATGAATCAAGGGAAAAGTAAAATATATCCGTTTAAGTTATTTAATGCTATGATGTATGAGGATATGGGCAATCAGGGACCTTTTGGGGCGATGATTTTGCCTTTTGATTATCCGAGTTATTATGAGACGGGCAATGCGATAGAGTCGGTTAAAATCGCTATTCAAAATCCGATTGTCAAACGCATGTATGAATCGCCGTTTAAGTTTTATATGATGGATGAATTTATGTCTTATTTCGGTGTTTTGGAGGGGTGGAAAACGGATTATCCGCTGGTTGATGGCGAATTGGTGAATGTTGAACCCCATTGGATGCGTCAAATGGGTACTTTAATGGTTAATCATGGCATTGAAAAGACGGGGCGACAGTGCGATGAGTGTCATACGATTGATGGTATTTTGGATTTTGAGTTGTTAGGTTATTCGGCAGAACGGGTTTTTGAGTTGGAACATTTGCCGGAAGTGTCAATTCGACGCTGAGCGTGGGAACGAGAGGTGATAGCATGAAAAAATTGGGTATTCAATATTTGAAAATATCTCATTTCAAAAGTATTGATTCCTTAGAGTTAAGAAATATCAATCATTTTTCCGTGTTTGCGGGTGCCAATGGTAGCGGTAAAAGCAATTTTTTTGATGCGCTTGATTTTGTTAGTCGTTTGATTCGCGTCGGGCTAACAGATGCCCTTCGTGGGCATGGCGGATTTGAAAATATACGACACCCTGAGCAGCGATTTGAATTTGAGATTAAATACTCTTTGCCTAATAATGAAAATTGGTGGTATTGTTTAGGTTTACAGAGTTTTTCTGATAAACCAGAAATTGAAGAAAGAATCTTGTTGAATTCTAATCTATTGTTTGAGCGAAAAACAGGCCAATCGCCTTACCTAAATAGTGGTGAAACCAAAACACCCATAGACGGTTTTTCTGCCAATTATTCTGGACTTCATTTATTTTCAGAAACATTTTTAATGAAATGGCTGAGCAATTTCCACTTATATCGTCTTGAGCCAAAAAGAGCCCTGGCTCAATTTGAACAAGATTCTTCATTATTAACATACAACGGTCAGAACCTGCCTAGCGTACTTCGCCGTTTGGAACAAAATGATGATTTGCGGGAAACCATTTTGGAATGGATGGAAACGGTGGTTCCCGGTATTCAGCAAATCAAAACGGAGCGGCAACCGTTGAATGGTGGCACCGCAATTTTATTCAAAGAGCATGGTACAGATAAACCCTTTCCAGCGCAGATGATGTCTGAGGGAACCATTTACGCACTTTGCCTGTTGGTGGCCGTTTTGGATACGCCCAGTGAATATGGCTTGACTTTGATTGAAGAGCCAGAACGCGGTTTGCACCCTCAAGCCATTTTTGAATTTATTGATTTTATCCGTACACAAGCTTCTATTTCAAATCCAATTTGGATGACTACCCATAGTGAATCTGTTGTGCGCCAGTTACAGCTTGATGAGTTGTGGCTAACAGACAAAAAAAATGGCATAACGCAAGTGAAAGCGGCTAACTGTGGTCGATTACAACAAGAGGACTTGGCTCCTTTGGGTGTGGATGAAGCTTGGCTGTCCAATTTGCTTGGGGGAGGTTTACCGTGGTGAGGGTTGGTTTTGTAGTAGAAGGTGTTTCTGATAAAAAATTAATTGAAAGTGGCTCCTTTAAAAATTGGGCTAAACATCCTACTTGTGCCAGTGCCCGTTATTTTGTGGATAAGTTGTGTGCATTGAGTCATGGGTGATTTGTTAAATGTATAAAAATCAATATATTGTAACAAAAAAACAGAAATCAAATTTTCATAATATTAAGCCTGTTCATTTTTTGAATGATTTATATATTTATTCATGCCTTCCTTTGTCTACATCAAATGCCCAATATTTATCAACAGAAGTTTTTTTAATCGGATATATATTAAATCCACTGAAACCTGCCGATAGCAATGATGATATTGTGATTGATCTTGCTAAACGTTGCAAAACTCAGGCTCTGTTTTTGAAGAACATTCAGGTGCTTTCTGGCAGATATATCTTATTTTATAAAAATGAGACTTCTTTTATTGTTGTGAGTGATGCTTGCAGTCTGAGGCAATGTTATTTTAAGTTATCAGAGGGTGAGACTATTCTCACTTCTTCTCCTAAAATGTTTTTAGATTTTTATGATTATGATCTCCAAATAAATGATCTCAAAAGAGACTTAATCAATCTTCCTCATTATAAAAAAAATGAGTCATTATGGTATGGAGATAAATGTATAGATGATCGTTTACGCAAATTATTGCCTAATCATTATTTAGATTTAAATAATAAAGTGCTTAAAAGACTCGATTTATATACAAACATATTAGATGAAAAAAATGTCATAGATTATGCGTCTTCTATATTGAAAGGCACGTTTGCTGCCTTAGTCAGTAGATATAATCTGGTGCAACCCTTAACGGGGGGGTGGGATAGTCGGATATTGCTTGCCGCTTCTAAAGAATTTAAAGAGAAAATTCAGTTTTATGTATTCAATAGGTCGGATGGCTCACCTGATGTATGGGTACCTAACAAGCTCAGTCAAAAATTAGAATTAAGATTTGAAACCATAAAACCAAGTCAACTGAGAAGTGATTTTATCAGTTTGTATAATCAAGAACATCTATTTCCAAGAATCTTGCCAAAAACAGCAAATATCCAATATCATTATGATAACAATCGTAGCCCAAACATTATCAATGTGAATGGAAATTGTGCTGAAATAGTACGATGTTTTTATGGTTATACAAGCAAAAAAATCAGTTTGGAAATGTTACTCTTATTTTCAGAATATCCACAAGAAAATGAGTTTGTCAAAATGGAATTAAAGGAGTGGCTTGTTGATGCGACTGAGTATTCAAAAAATTTTGATATTCCAGTGCTTGATCTGTTTTATTGGGAACAAAGAATGGGAAACTGGGGAGCTTTGGCGCCCTTTGAGCAAGATATAGCAATTGAAGAAATTTCTCCTTTCAATAATAGAAGTTTGATTGCTACTTTTTTAAAGGTGCATCCGATAAAATCTCCAGATTATAAACTGTTTAGAAAGCTGATTCAGGCTTTATGGGCTGATACTTTAAGGGAGCCTATTAATCCAGGTGAAAATAGGCTGAAAAAAATCATTAAGGGAAATTCTTTGATGATGTATTATGTCTTGAAAGCTAAAAGAGTTTTTAGAAAATTTTAAAATTCGACGCGGAGCGTCGGGGCAGGCATTCCCACGCAGAGCGTGGGAACGAGAACAAAAATTCGACGCGGAGCGTCGAGGCAGGCATTCCCACGCAGAGCGTGGGAACGAGAACAAAAATTCGACGCGGAGCGTCGGGGCAGGCATTCCCACGCAGAGCGTGGGAACGAGAACAAAAAATCGACGCGGAGCGTCGGGGCATGCATTCCCACGCAGAGCGTGGGAACGAGAACAAAAATTCGACGCGGAGCGTCGAGGCAGGCATTCCCACGCAGAGCGTGGGAACGAGAACAAATTTCGTTGTTTCGGGAATGGAGCGGAGCGGATTTCCCGAAACAAAAATTCGACGCGCCGCGTGTTTTCTCGTTCCCACGCTCTGCGTGGGAAACGCAGTAACGGAACGAAGTGGAGATCATGCCTGCTTCGACGCGGAGCGTCGTATTATTTATCTCTCATCAACTCTTTATTTTCCAAAAACCAACGATAAGTTGACTCAATCCCTGCTTGCAGCGAAATTTTTGCTTGCCAACCAAGTGCCTGAAGGCGTGAAACATCCAATAATTTTTGAGGCGTTCCATCAGGCTTTGAACTGTCAAAAGTGATTGTGCCCTGATATTCTACAACTTCCTTCACTTTTTCGGCGAGTTCCAAAATAGTCACATCTTCACCAACGCCTACGTTGACCATTTCTTCGCTGTCATAATGTGTCATCAGAAATTCTGCGGCATTGGCGAGATCGTCAACATGCAAAAATTCTCGGCGCGGCTTGCCCGTTCCCCAAACCACAACAGAGGGTTCTCCACGCACCTTGGCTTCGTGGAATTTGCGAATCAAGGCGGGTAAAACGTGGGAATTTTCAAGATTGAAATTGTCCCCAGGACCATAAAGATTAGTCGGCATCAAGGAGATGGCATTGAAACCATACTGTTTTCGGTAGGCTTCACACATTTTGATGCCCGCTATTTTGGCGATGGCATACCATTGATTGCTCGGCTCCAATGAGCCTGTGAGGAGATATTCTTCCTTCATAGGCTGTGGTGCCAATTTTGGATAAATACAGGAGGAGCCCAGAAATAATAACTTTTTTACGCCTGTTCGATAGGCGGCATCAATAATATTGGTCTGTATCTGCACATTATCTCTGATAAAATCAGCCGGATAAGTATTATTGGCGTGAATACCGCCAACTTTGGCGGCTGCTAAAAAGACATATTCGGGCTGCTCCGTCTGAAAAAAATCCATCACCGCCGTTTGTTGAGTGAGATCCAATTCTCGGTGAGTGCGTAAGCGTAAATGTTTATAAGATGCTAACTGCCGCTGGATAGCGGCACCGACCAATCCCTGATGTCCTGCAATGTAAATACGTGCGTTTTTATTCATGGTACTTGAATGTTTTAAAACCTTTGTGCTGAAGAAGGGCATCTTGTTCCGCCAATTTGAGGTCTTCCTTTACCATCTCTTCAACTAATTGTTCAAAAGAAATAGCCGGTTCCCAGCCTAATTTTTCCTTAGCTTTGCTCGGATCACCGAGTAAGCTTTCTACTTCGGTGGGTCGAAAATATCTCGGATCGATGCTAATGATGTTTTTTCCAGATTTTTCATCGTAGCCTTTTTGATCGATGCCTGTTCCTTGCCATTGGATAGATATATCGAGGTGCTGACAAGCGGCTTGTACAAAATCTCGCACTGAGTATTGCCTGCCCGTTGCAATCACAAAGTCTTCTGGCTCATCTTGTTGTAGCATCAACCATTGCATTTCAACATAGTCACGGGCATGTCCCCAATCACGTTTGGCATCGATATTGCCTAGATATAAGCTATCTTGTAAGCCAAGTTTGATACGTGCCAGGGCGCGGGTGATTTTACGGGTAACAAAAGTCTCCCCTCGATGGGCACTTTCGTGATTAAAAAGTATGCCATTACATCCATAGATACCATAAGCTTCTCGATAGTTAACGGTAATCCAATAGGCATATAATTTAGCGGCGGCATAGGGCGAGCGCGGATAAAAGGGGGTGGTTTCCTTTTGTGGAATTTCTTGCACTTTGCCAAACAATTCGGAAGTCGATGCTTGATAAAAACGGGTTTTTTTTTCTAATCCAAGGATACGGATGGCTTCAAGGATGCGGAGAGTACCCAATGCGTCGGCATTAGCCGTATATTCTGGTGTTTCAAAGGAGACGGCGACATGGCTTTGCGCCGCCAAATTGTAAATTTCGTCAGGTTGGACTTGTTGAATGATACGGATTAGATTGGTGGAATCTGTTAGATCACCATAGTGCAGGATAAAGTTCCGCTCTTGTTCATGCGGATCTTGATAAAGATGGTCAATGCGATTAGTGTTAAAGGATGAAGCACGGCGTTTGATGCCATGTACTTCATAAGCTTTTTCTAGCAAAAATTCTGCTAAGTAACCGCCATCTTGTCCGGTAATGCCTGTTATTAATGCTTTTTTTTTGCTTGTCACTAGAAATCCTTTTTAATAAAGGGAGTCCAAGATTTATCTTGGACAAAAAAAAAGCCTGTTTCTTGATACCTTGAAACAGGCTAAATCGTCTATGTGGGTATTTATTCATTGATTTAATAGTATTTTATGGAATTCAATAGCATTAAATACTATTTGTATCTTTTATGTGACTCATCTTGTTGTGATGAAAAGATGGTCAGTACTGAAATCGTACTGACCAAATAGCTTTAAGCTCGTATCGAAGATACGTAAAGTGATCCTTGAGACTGTTAAACAGGGTTTGACGTTAAGTACACATTCACGTTTCCGTTACCCTTAATACTTAACCACAGAGCAAGAGACTGGATCGAACATCCCAGGGTGTGATTCACCTGTCTAACTTCTGCTGGAAATTCCAGCCCTCTGTTAGTCCCGTACTATAGAATACTATAGGTTAGGTAACTATCCCCCGTCAATTATTAATTTGGACTGGCAACATCGGGCAAATTATTATCTACCTCAACTGTTTCGCCAGTCTCCTCGCCACTTGTATCAACGACTATTAGGATATCATCATCCGCCTCATCTTGAACAACAGTCAATCCCGTAGAATCGCCAGTTGTTGGATCGCTCACTATGAAAATGATCTGGCCATCCAGCGTTATTTCGCCAGTCTCTATTAAGCCAGCTATATTGGAATTACCCTGGACTGCCCCTTCTATTGTTGGGGTATTTTCCTGTACTGAGGCAACAATCATATTAGGCGTGGTAGCGGGCGCTTCTGCAACTTCCACGACTCTGATTAACTCATCAGCGGCTTCAGGCACGACTTGTGTTACGGACTCGACAACCTCAGTGCTGGCCTCTGGCGCAACTTCGATGACAGAGTCGGCAATCTCTACGGCAGCATCTGGCGCAGATCGTACACAAGCAGCGGCTATATCACCGACCTGTTTTTCCCCTGTTTTTGCTGATTGCACGATTCGCTTACAAATCAGAGCGGCATTACTCGGTGCTGCGTTAATTACCAATTCCGCTGTACTGGTAGGATCATATCCTGCATCCAATAACTGAATGGCTATTTCCTCCGCCGGTATTCCTTCTTCCAAGGCATTTTCGACAGCTTCAAGCGGTGACAATCCTGCATCAAGATCTTCTTGGATAGTGGCTTGTGCGACTGAAAGCATCCCACATAATACCCCTACGCCTAACCATCTTATCATTGGTTTCTTCATCAATGTTTTCTCCATAAGTTGTTACAGGCAAAAACCAGTTAACTCAGTTTTTTTCTGACTGTACCTACAAATAACATACTCTCGCCTGTGTTTTTTGATGAGTGTCCTCATCAGCTTAGCTTGACTATGCATCCCTCGTTCAAGCGTCGCAAATATAATGGAACGTCCTTTTTCCAGTCTTTCTTTGGGTAATCTATACCACGCAGCTAAGCCAATATCCGCTATCGCTTCTTGTACAAAGGGTTCCCACGGTCCTAAAAAAGTCGCGTTTTCTAGTGCTGTTATAAATTGTGCATCGTATTGCCTTAAACGATTTTTCAGTATGGCAATATTGGCCCAAGTATAAGCAGAAACGGGTTTTTGCAGAGCCGCATCGACATAATACTCTAAAGCGAGAGAAAGTGCCATATATTTTTCAGCGGCTGTTATTGTACCATAACGAAACAACAAATAGTTTGCTTTGCCCATTTCTTCCAAAAACTTAGGCTGAGCGGATTCAAAGAACTGTGCAACTCTAAGCGTCGTTTGAGTTTGTTGCCAGTGCCCTGTTTTGACTATATTTTGTTTTTCCCATTGTTGCATTTCGTAGCTGGCTTCGTTGGCTACTAAACCAGCTACCCCCCATGAGGCGGCAAGAAAAATCAGCCAAATGGTGAGGCACATTAAAGCAATTAGCATGGCTGGCTTTTTCATCGTCTATCCTCCGGGACGTCCAAGATAAATCTTGGACTCCTACAATTCATCCTAGCTATCGCTGTTGTAGTACCCATGTCCACCACCATAATAGCTCTTATAATAATTTTTATAATAGCCATATTTACCGTAGTAGTAGTATTTAGAGGTCTTCTGGGTTTGTATCTGATTTAAAACAATACTATCCACAGGGGCATCGACACGACGCAGACGTTTCAAGTTATCTAGCACCACTTGATGAGGGGTCGCATCAGCCTTAACCACATAGAGTACCTTAGTGGCTACTTTGGCAAGTACCAAGGCATCACTGACCAACATTGTTGGTGCAGTGTCGATAACAATATACGCATATTCTTTGGATAACTTTTCTAACAAAGTTTTAAAGCGCGGAGAAGAAAGCAATTCTAAAGGATTAGGTGGCACCTTTCCACTGGGAATCACATCAAGATTCACTTTTTGATCTTCGCCTAGATGATGAATACATTCATCAAGTTTCCGCGTTCCGGCCACTAGTTCAGCTAACCCAGGTGCTTTGGTCAATCCGAATGCCTTGCCTATACTGGGTCTACGCATATCAGCATCAATCAACAAAGTTTTTTCCATTTGCCCTAAAGCAAGTGCTTGATTAGTCGAAAAAGTTGTTTTTCCCTCACCAGGCACAGACGAGGTTATAACAAATATCTTTTCCTCGCTCTCAAGGCAAGATAAAATGGCACCGGTACGGAGTGTGCGAACCGATTCCGCAAATGCGGTTTTAGGCTCTTTTAAAAACTTCCACAGGGGTTCAAATTCCTCTGTATTGCTCAGTTTAAGTTTCGGCAAGCTGCCTAACATAGGCAATCCCAATTTCTGTTCAACATCTTCTCCATCTTTGATGGTGTTATCAAGATATTCCAAGCTAAACGCTAACATGGTCGAGAAAATAAAACCTAATAGCAAACTGATAGCTACAATCATTCTCTTTTTAGGTTTATAAGGCCAGTTGCTGACTAAAGCGAGATCAATGAGTCGCCCAATTGTTGATTGCAATGATTGTACATCTTGCGATGCATCAGTCTCCTTAAAGCGAGTCAGAAACATGTTATACAGTTGACGATTAACGGCGACATCTCTTTCCAGTTTTTTTAATTCATATTCCTTTCTGTTAAGCTCTTTAATTTTTCTTTTATTGTCGTCAAGCACTCGTTCTAGTGCCTTCACATTGGCGAGTGCCACCTCATATTCTTTGGTAAGACCTTCTACCACCCGCTGAATTTGTCTGGCAGTATTAGCTTTTGCTTTTTCG
This sequence comes from Candidatus Thiomargarita nelsonii, assembly GCA_000785145.2. Taxonomy (GTDB): domain Bacteria; phylum Pseudomonadota; class Gammaproteobacteria; order Beggiatoales; family Beggiatoaceae; genus Thiomargarita; species Thiomargarita nelsonii_B. Next base: position 10,718 of record JSZA02000048.1, on the reverse strand, counting down.
AGATCAGAAGTGGCAGCAATAATCTTAGGATGTCTTTGCCCATAACGCTCTGATAGTTCAGATACTTTTCTCTCAGCATCCAGTTCTGCTTGTTTGAGACTCTGTACCAAGCCATTATTGAGAACGGCAGGAATAGATTCATAAGCTTCGCTACCTTTACCCCTGAGCGCTTTTACTTGCCGATACACGCTATTCGCTTGGGCATATTCCTGACGAGCATTAACCAGATTAGAAGCCGTTTCTTCAATCTGTTTTTTGGCAACACTTTTGACACCCTCAACATTGATAAGATTTTTACGCTCCATATATTCTTGGAGGGTTTTCTCAGAGTTGCTCAGATTTTGACGCAATCCCTCTACACGTTCTGTCAACCAGGAAGCCGCTTTGTTAGTCATTTCTAATTTTGCTTCCAGATCGCTTTCAATATAGAGATCTGCCAAAGTATTCGGCACCTTAGCGGCCAATTGTTTATCAGAAGAATCACAGCTAATTGTCACCAATCGACTGTTCCGTATTGCCGAAATAGTTAATTGATCTCTCAGACTAGCAATGATTGCATCACGTTTTTTTTCGGCAGTGAGTGGCACTTCTGGTGATAACCACGAACTGGGAAGCCAGTTTCGCAAGAAGCTTTCTTCTTTTTTCTGATTATAAACGGGATGAGAAACTAAGTTGAGCTTTTTGACAACCTTCTCGACTAAAGTCCAAGATTTTAGTATCTCTAATTGTGTTTGGTAATATTCCTTTCCGAAGGACTCGATGCCATAAATTTCTTTAATGGAAATTACATTGGCTTTGTCACTTTCTATAAGCAACACAGCTGTTGACCGGTAGATTGGTTGTAGTGAAAAAACCACTATAGTCGTCAAGATACCAATCAGTGAGGTGAGTAGAAAAATGGTCCACTTGTGTTTAATGAAAATATGCCAAAAAACTCGTAGATCAATTTCATCTTCATCGCTTTGGCTCGTCAATCGCTCATTGTCTACAGGTTCCTGTTTTTGCATCCTTTTTTTTCCTGAGTTAGAAAGTGCTTTCTTCAACCTTGATAATATCACCGGGAGATACCGGCGAATTTAATTCGACACGAGTCGGTTTTTGCGTTTCATCTTGGTCACGGATAATATAAATCTTACTCCAGCCACTCGCATATTCACCCAACCCACCTGCGATTGAAATCGCTTTTTCAACAGTCATTCCTCGAATATATTCATAGCTGCCTGGGCTTCTGACTGCGCCATTGACATAAAATTTTTTGTATTCCTTGACAATAATAATGTCCCCAGGACCAAGATAAGTTTCAAGTTTAGCCGGTGATGGTATCATTGTTTTATTTCCGTCACGGATGATGAAAATTTCATCGCGTGAGGCCGTTTCCGCGAACCCCCCCGCCAAAGAAATGGCTTTATTAACTGTCATGCCGGGTTCAAACGCATAACCGCCGGGTGATTTTACTTCCCCATTCACAAAGAGTTGTCGATATTGCAAGACGGTGACCGTCACTTTGGGATCGACTAGGTAGTCGCCCTTGAGACCTTTAGTAATTTTTTGTTCTATTTGATTGACGGTTAAACCTGCAAGCTTTATTTCTCCTAAAAATGGATAAGAAACGCTACCTTGTTTACTTACATTAGCTGCCACACTAAAATCAGGTTCTCCAAAGACTTTGATACTTATATTGTCTCCCTTGCCTACCCGGTAGCTTGATAATATTTCATCAGGATTAAGCTCTGGCTCTATGTTTTCAGGTAGTTCTGGTGCGGGGTTAAGAGGTTCCCCTGGAATATCTTCCAAGGTTGTATCAATTGTTTTTTCTGTCTTCTCAAAGATTGTCTCTTCATTAAACGCTTGTTCTTCACCAGGCAATGGTTCTGGTTCAGATTGGGGTTTTATGGAAGAACAACTGGTTATCAAGGTAAAAAGTAGTGTTAAAAACCAAATCTTATATTTCGGTTTCATCAATGATTCTCCCGTTATTTTTTATAACGTGCAGTCAACGAGCAAATGCTCTACAGACAAATATAGGGTGTGTTTCGCTGAAAACAGCGAAACACCCTACCATAAGCTTTTACTAAAACGAGATAGTACCTAGTACAGGAGGGCGGAAATTTCGATACCATGACAGGGCAACCACTAGGGCATTGCCCCTACCCTCTGCAAACGATATTGTAGGGGCAATCCTTTATGGTTGCCCCTTATGGCCTCGATACGAAGTCAGTGTTTATCAAATTTCCGCCCTCCTGTTGTTTTATGCACGTTCCTTAACTAAAAAGTTTGCACTCACAAAACTTGAGAGCGAAATTTTGTTGTAAAATATATACACATCCTAAATGATTTGTGGCAAAAACATCAGAGGTTTTGGATACGAAGTGGCGGGACAAGCTCGCCAAGATTTATCCTAAGGTCAGGTTGCTTGGTTACAAACCAAAATGCTACTAAACACAAATCAAAATGTCAAGTTTTTTTGTGAGAGCCATTTCAATCAGTGTGGGGGGGCAAGCCCCCCATAAAATCAGTATTGTCTAAAAATTTTGTAATGTCAAAAAAAAATGTCAAAAAAAATTTAATCTTTGCCTCGAAGGCTTAAAAAGTGGCAAGTCAATTTAAAAATTAAATTTTTTTGTGAGAGCCATTTCAATCAATGTTAAAAAAAAAACAAGGTACAAAAAAGTGTGGGGGGGGCAAGCCCCCATAAAATCAGTATTGTCTAAAAATTTTGTAATGTCAAAAAAAAATGTCAAAAAAAATTTAATCTTTGCCTCGAAGGCTTAAAAAGTGGCAAGTCAATTTAAAAATCCTATTTCTTGAAGAAATAGGATTTTTTTAATTATGTTGGAGTCCAAAGCTTTAGCTTTGGACTCCAAGTGCTTTTGATGTCAAGATCAAAAAAATTGAATCCATGCCTAGTTTCGCGGTGCGTTGTGTTTTTCACAATACATTATTATCAATAAAAAAACAATCATAATTTTTATAGCATTATAATTAATAAGTTATAAAACATTGTTTTTTACAAGAATTTTAATCAAAAGTTATTGATAAATAAACAAGTATTTAATATAGTTATCAATTATATAATAATAAACTAATTATTTCATAACCATTTTATTTATATAAGAAATTGTGTTTTGGGTCTCAAAAAAATTAAAATATATCCTACTCGCAAACATACCAACTATCGCGCGACACAACCAGACTTCCAAGATAAATCTTGGACTCCTAAACTCTTGATATCACATAGTGTCGCGGCTTAAGTTGGTAGCCAAAGGAGAAAATAAATGCACAGATTCAAATATATCCTCTTGCTTATGACTGGACTGATGATCACACTCGCGGTGAGTGCCATTGAGAAAAATAGAGCAGCAGAAGTGTCTATGTTGGTTAACACCTGTGTGGGTTGTCATGGGAATGATGGCTCCAGTGTTGGTCCAGCGACACCCAGTATTGCTGGTATGCGTAAACCGCTTTTTATTAAAGCGATGCAAGATATGAAAAGTGGCAAACGTCCTAGCACCGTCATGGGATTGCTTGCAAAGGGCTACACAGATGAAGAAGTTGAAATGATGGCTGATTTCTTTTCAAAACAAGATGTTGTGCGTTACACACAGAATTTTGAACACGAAAAAGCCGAGAGAGGGAAAGAACTTCACAACCAATATTGTGATGGCTGCCACAAAATTGAGGGTAGGGATCAACCTCTTTTTAACGCTCTATCGGGACAATGGATGCCTTATTTGAAGTTTCGCCTATCAGACTTTAGGAATGGTGACGCATCATCATCTATGATGGCAAGCGCATTGGAATATTTTATCATGAATAATGAGAGCGAAGAAAGTCTTGAGGATCTCCTTCATTTTTATGGTAGTCAAGAATAGCTTTATGGAGCCCAAGACGTCCAAGATAAATCTTGGACTCCATAAAATGAGGCTCGGATTTTCGAGTAATGCCATAAGACGCTCATGTTCTTCAAGCGAGAGCTTTATGGTTTCATGTTCTTTTAATGTTTGTTTAGCATTTTCATAAGCGGCGTTGATGAGAAATGTACTTATTGACATCATTTTTACTTGTGCGGCATGTAAAATGATATTTTTAATTTCGGGATTGATTTCTATATGAATAGTTTCTGGTTGAGTGAGGCTACCTGGCTTGCTCACTTTCACCAATCCAATGTACAAACAAAGCACCAGCTTGTCTCGCACCATTGAACAAGCGCTTATCGGCGGTCCAAAATTCAGCTTGTAGATGTTCTGCGAGTGCCACGTAAAGGCTGTCGTAAATTTTTGATTGTTTGAGTTTGTTTGCCCACTCAAATGCTTTTTGACAGATTTGAAGATCAAGTGGGATCGTTTCCACGCCAAGATAAAATAAGTCCTCAATCGCCTTTTCACCTTGTTCATATGAAATGGCTTTTAAATAAACAAAGCGACGAATAACTGAAGTCGCTTCTGCTACCCATAAGTCAGGTGCAACAATTTGTTTACCCTGCTTATGCCAGTTAGCCAAGAGGTCGACAGTATTGTCCGCTGCTGCTGCCATCATCGGTAAAACTATCCAAACGGCTAAGTTTGAATCAATGACAATGGGCGGCTCCGTTGGTAAAGAAGTTAGCATCTCTTTCTTCTCGTATTTCGTCAAGTGTTGTTGCTACATCAATATAAAGAGCTTCTCCCCGTGAAGCTAATATTTTTGCTCTGTGTTGCTTGATGCGCTCTAAAGCTTCAATTTGTTGACTCAGAGTGTTTTTGACAATAGGTTTTTTACGATCTATAGCCTCTTGCAATACCTTTTCAATCCATTTAAAAATATTTTGGCCTTCCTGATGTGCAATGTTGATTAGGGCTTGACTGAGATCAGGCTTTAGCATAATATTCATGCCATTTTCAAACGCCATAATTCTATCTCCTTGTTTTTAACAATATCGAATGTTTTTCTATCTCAATTAGGTACCCGGCAATGGGAAGGTAAACCGCACCATCATACAAACCAGCATTAAAAAGCGTTTCAGCTCAAAAAGTCGAAGTTTAGCAAGTTCACGTATTTATGCTTAACTTGATGCCATTGAGTCAGGAATAGCCTTTATGGAGCCCAAGACTTCCTTGATAAATCTTGGACTCCATAATGCTATTCCTGCGGCACCCGTTTAGCCCACGCATAAAGAATCAATATCAAAGCCAAGCCTAAGACCATCATCAACAAAGCATAAATCACTGGCTGAGTCAAAGCATCTGGCCAAAACGGCGTGGAACTGATCAGGCGTTCCTTATTATGTATCATTTCATATTCACGGACTTGAAAAGGCCAAATCACCCACAGCGTACCAATCAATACACCAATAATCACCAACAAAGTAGCGCGATAAAAACGCTCCAAAAGCCAGCCAAGAAATCGACTGAAAACCACTAAACCCGTCAATGCGCCCAATCCAAAGGGGATTAAAACCATGAAATTAAAATGGCCTATCGCATTCAATATCGTATCATATTTGCGTAAAATCAATAAGATAAACGCTCCTGAAATCCCCGGTAATAACATAGCAGAAATGGCTAACATCCCACTGAGAAATATAAACCAAGGTGCATCAGGCGTATTGGTGGGCACTAAAGTGACTACAAACCAACCGAGTGCGATGCCGATGCTTAAAAAAAGCACCATTGAGGCATCAAATCGTTTAGCCTCAGGCAGCAGTGCAATAACGCTGCCGACAATCAACCCAAAAAATAGCCCATAAATCGCCTCTGGGTGTGTGTGTAATAAGAGCGGTAATGGAATAATCCGCGTGAAAAATAGTAAGGCACAAAAAATGCCGATGACGAGCGGGATTAAAAAACCAAAATGAGGACGCTGTAAAGCCGGTTTGACATCCAACTTAAAGACATGCTGTAACCATATTACGTCAAAAGAGCGAATAGCGGCAATTAATCGTTCATAAATCCCTAAAATAAAGGCCATCGTACCACCGCTGACACCGGGCACTACATCGGCTGCGCCCATGCAAAAGCCTTTTGCGGCTAAAATTATTTTATTATTCATTTAATTCGACTCAAATCATGGACTGCATCAATAAACCCTTTCACATGCTCAGGATCAATCTGCGGATGAATACCATGCCCCAAATTAAACACATGCCCATTGCCCTCACCAAAACTGGCTAAAATGCTTGCCACCTCATCACGAATACGCTCTGGCGACGCATACAAAACACAAGGATCCATATTACCTTGCAACGCAACCTTATCACCCACCCGGGATCGCGCCACACTCAAAGGCAATTTCCAATCCAAACCCACAGCATCGCAACCCGTCGCCGCAATTTCTTCCAACCATTCATTACCGTCTTTAGTAAATAAAATCACTGGCACCCGTTGCCCATCAGATTCGCGGATTAAACCGGCGACAATTTTCCGCATATAATCTAAAGAAAAGGCAAAATAATCGCGGGTGCTGAGAATGCCGCCCCAAGTATCAAACACCATCACCGCCTGTGCGCCAGCGGCAATTTGTGCATTGAGATAAGCCGTGACTGCCTCTGCCAGCGTATCCAACAAAGTGTGCATGGCTTTAGGCTGTTCAAACATCAAACCTTTGACACGACTAAAATTTTTAGTCGAACCCCCTTCAACCATATAAGTCGCCAGCGTCCACGGACTGCCTGAAAAACCAATCAAAGGCACTTTTCCAGCTAACTCGCGCCGGATCAAACTCACTGCGTCCATAACATAACGCAAAGCCTCATTAGGATCAGGCACCCCTAAATTATTAATTTGTGAAAGATTACGCACAGGGCGCTCAAAACGCGGACCTTCCCCATCACTAAAATATAAACCCAGCCCCATCGCATCGGGGATGGTCAAAATATCTGAAAACAAAATCGCAGCATCCAGGGGAAATCGTGCGATTGGCTGCAAAGTCACTTCACACGCCAACTCTGGCGTTTTGCACAAAGTCAAAAAATCCTTAGCGCGTGCCCTAGTTTCACGGTATTCTGGCAAATAACGCCCAGCTTGGCGCATCATCCATACGGGAGTGACATCAACGGGTTCACGTTGCAAAGCACGTAAAAAACGGTCATTTGGGTGCATCATAATTACTATAGGTTAGTTTAACTATTTAGTAGGCAGAACAATTTGCGTGTTATCATTGATAGAGTCTATTGTTTGATGGACGGAGTATAGTTCACAAAAATATTGATAACGTTTACATGTTAACACTTTATTCAAAACCATTGTCATCTTCCCTCTTGAAAACATGATGAGGGTATCCATAAATAATTATAGGCGACGTCTTCTAGCCAAAAATCTAAAGCTAGAAAACGGCTTGACATTATTAGTCAATCAAAAAAATGGGTTAAAACACCTTAAATGAGAGCCCTAAAAACTAAAATCAAAGGATTAAATAAATCGCAATTTAAACGTTTAAAAGAATTGACAAATCACGCTAAGAATCTCTACAACCAGACGTTGTGGACGTATCGATGCGCTTATGAGGCCACAGGTAAGTATTTTAGCTACCCTCAAATGGACAAAGTAATGAAACAAGTTCGCAATCTTGAGGGCGAAATAAATTATAAGTGCCTAAAATCTAAAGTCGCTCAACAAACACTTAGGCGTGTAGATCAAAACTTTAGAGCGTTTTTCAATACCAGTCGAGACTTTGTAAAGAATCCGAAAAAATACACGGGTAAACCGCGTCCACCAAGTTTTAAACAAAAACAACATGATAATCTGGTTTATGATTTTCAAGCCTTTCAAATAAAAGGTTCAACCGTCGTCTTGGAAAAGGGCTTAGAAATACAACTACCTAAACAATTGATTGGGAAGAACATTAAGCAGATTGAGATTATTACTTCGTTACTTCGTTTCCCAAGCACAAATTTTTCCAAGCGTTTTTTGTTTTTAATGATGACGAGAGTGAAATCTACCCAAAAGTTAAACCTTTTAAAACAATAGAACAGGTTAAATTAAATACTCTGGACAAACAGGGTGACTTTTGTGTCAAACCGCTTTTTGTCCACAAGAAAGTCATGTCTATTGATTTAGGGCTTAACAATCTAGCTACATGTGTTACGAATGGTGTCATAAAACCATTCATAATTGATGGTAGACGACTGAAATCCGTCAAAGCTTATTATAATAAGCGAAAGGCCAAGATTCAGTCAACACTACAAAGCTCAAGAAAGAAAAAACGTCAATGCCATTGGCGTAGGGGCAATCCCTTGTGGTTGCCCGCCCCTACAAACCGTGATTTTTCGTAGGGGCGGGTGTAGGGGCAATCCCTTGTGGTTGCCCGCCCCTACTGAAGTGGTTGCCCTTAACTTAATGGCATTGGGGTTAAACGTGGTTTGTACCGGTCGTTTGATGGAATATTGATCAATGCAGATGCTAATGCTGCTTATAACATTTTCCGGAAAAGTGATTCCAAATTTTCATTTTCAGATCTTGTTGAAAAGGTGGGTAACCATGTTAAAGAATGGTTACACCCAACAAAACGAGTCTTTATCAAGTAAGTAACCCTAAGCTACGGCGAGGGGATAATGGGTTGATCGTTCCCATGTTCGGATTTATCAATAAGTAGATACTATGTTGATACTTAACAACAGAATTGCGATCTAACATAAGCAAATCGTTTACCATTTACATCATTTTTTTTTCTACTACAGCTATTTAAAGGAGTCCAAGATTTATCTTGGACATCTAGGAGTCTTATAACTTATGGAACCAATGACATTAGTATTATTTATCATAGGATTTATATTATTAACCGTCGGAGCTGATGTCTTGGTGCGAGGGGCATCTGAATTAGCCGAAAATCTCGGTATATCACGGCTAATTGTTGGTCTCACCGTCGTTGCCTTTGGCACCAGTGCCCCCGAATTAGCCGTTAACATCCAATCAGCATGGGCAAATCAGCCCGACATAGCAATCGGTAATGTGGTAGGCAGCAACATACTTAACATTCTACTCGTCTTGGGAGTTGCCGCTCTCATCGCCCCATTAGGCGTTCATAAACGACTGATTCAATGGGAAGTTCCCATGATGATAGGCGTATCTGTTCTACTACTCTTATTGGTACTTGATGGCACACTCAATCGATGGGAGGGACTACTATTATCTTGTGGTATCATATTCTATATAATCTTTACCATCAAAACAGCCCGTGAAATCGATGAGCCTTCCGATGAAAATGAAAATGAAAAAAAGGATGGCAAAAGCGGCGCTCTTCACCTGATCACACAACTAATATTCATCATCGTAGGATTGGGACTCTTGGTGCTAGGCTCAAACTGGCTAGTCAATGGAGCGGTTGCCATTGCCACATACTTTGGAGTCAGTGAATTAATCATTGGCTTAACCATTATATCAATAGGCACCTCTTTACCCGAACTAGCGACCGTCATTATTGGCAGCCTTCGTGGAGAACAAGATCTTGTGGTTGGCAACATAATCGGTAGCAACCTATTTAATATTTTACTCGTGCTTGGCGTCACCAGCCTGATTACGCAGGGCGGACTTGCAGTACCCCATGCGGCGATAGTGTTTGATATGCCCGTCATGATTGTCGCTGCCCTTGCTTGTTTTCCGATATTCTTTACAGACTATCTGATTGAACGTTGGGAAGGCGCATTATTTTTAACCTATTATGCTATATACGCGACGTATTTGTTTATGAATGCGACTCAACATAGCATGTTAGGGGCTTTTAGTAGTGTGATGCTTTGGTTTGTGATACCGCTGACGGTTGTAACCTTGATAGCTTTTGCTTGGCAAGACTTTAAAAAAGTTAAGGATTAACAATACAATTTGAAATGTTTTATGTAGGGTGGGTAGCTAAACCCACCTTATTATTATCTGAGCTTGTACTTTTTTTATTATTGATTTTCCTTATTGATATATTGAAAAAAAATATTATCTCTTTGATTTAAAGGCTTAGGTAACTCGCAAATAATAAAATACCAGGGCAACCATAAAGGATTGCCCCTACAAAAGTCGATGCCTGTAGGGGCAATCCCACGCGCAAGCCCTGATTGGTATATTATTTATTGCGAGTTACCTTACTTAAAGGCATGAGTTTCTATGAAGCCTTTACTTATGCTGATGACAAACAAAGCAAATTGGTCAAATCACTTTCCATAGGTAATGACCAAATACCAAAATGGTATGACGGCTCATCAGACGGACAATGGCTCAAAGATATTTTCATCAATGGTTCTTTTCTCACTGACGACATTAACCTAGTACTCTGTCAAGCTTAAATTGACGGGTAATGTAGGGTGCGTCCTGGGCACAAATAATCGGTAAAGGTGCGTAGGACGCACCCTACAAAACAACATTGACAGTGTACTAGTACAGGAGGGCGGAAATTTGGTAAACACTGACTTCGTATCCAGGCCATGACAGGGCAACCACAAGGGATTGCCCCTACAATATCAATTGCAGAGGGTAGGGGCAATCCTTTATGGTTGCCCTTTATGGGCTCCAAATTTCCGTCCTCCTGTACTAGTACGCTGTCACATAAGTTATTGGGGTTGGAGTACAAAGCTTTAGCTTTGTCAGACAGTACAAAGCTAAAGCTTTGTACTCCAAAAAAACAAATTGACAGCGTAGTAGGAGTCCAAGATTTATCTTGGACTTCCTTGATAAATCTCCTACCAAAAAACTTAAAAAACAGTGGCCAAATTATCCTTTAAAAATCTTAAAAAGGTAAGTAGTACTCCGTCAAAGTTA